>JAQIBO010000037.1 GCA_027859055.1 Spirochaeta sp. | reverse complement strand
TTCGCGCTCGCAAGTCCGTCCTTCACCGCGTGTTTGAACACGGTCCTCAGGCAGACAAGCATGTGATTCACGCTTGCAGGAGACAGCGTCTCGTTGGTCCTCTCGCTCTGCTTCTTGAGCATCGCATCCTGCCAAGCCTCTACATCACGAGCGGTGATCTCGGACAGGAGACGATTGCCAAAATGCGGGATGAGATAATTGGCGAGGTAGGCGTTCATCTTGACGGAGTGCAGCATCCCAAACTTGCGACCCCTGTTCCGGAGATAGGTAACGTACCTACCATTCCAATCATAGAAACCGTCAGCGTACTGGCCGAATCTCACCTTCTTCGTGACTGGTACCTCTCCCTTGGAGAGCTCATTGACTGCCCACGTTTCGGCCGCGGATCGACTCGTTTCGCCAGAGGACCTTCCTGGCAGATAACTCCCATCCCGGCCCCGGAACTTCACGTACATCAGCGGTCGACCTTTCTTTCTCTTCCGCTTGTAGATTGAGTACTGCTTCTGCGCTTTGGCCATCGCTTGCCCTCATTGCGGAGCATACAATAGCGGGACGAATAATGCTACACTTGTGCTACACATAGCGTATTTCCTATATACCTATAGCAATTGGGAAGTAAACGTTCGCCTTCCCCTTGGGGCTGGTAATTGCTCCACACATCTGCTATGGTCTATTCATGCAACCGGCAAACGTCGAGAACCAGGCTCACGCACTTCGCGAGGAGAACGAACAGCTACGCAGAGAGAACAACGCGCTGAAGGTCGATATCGCGTTCTGGAAGAGCCGGCACCACGACGCAGTCGAGCGCGAGGAGGAGCTGAAGAAATCGCTCTCCGATACGCAAGCGCGGGTCAAGTATCTGAATCGGCAGCTGTACGAGAAGAAAAGCGAGCGGTCGAAGAAGACATCCGAAGCGAGTGAACCTCTGACTGCGTCGGCAAAGCGACAACGGGGTCAGCAACCGGGCCGCGCAGCACCCAAGCCGCGAGACCAGAGCCATCTTCCCGAGTACGAGGAAGTCTACGATCTCTGCGATAGCGAGTTGTTCTGCCGGAGCTGCGGACTGCCACTGAAGGAGATGGAGGACACCGAGGACTCGACGGTAATCGAAACGCATGAGGTGCGCGGATATCAGCGCAGGATACGGCGCAAGAAGTACGCGCGAGGCTGCACGTGTTCGGGGACGAAAGGAATCACCACCGCAGCCGGACCGGCGAAACTGATGAGTCACAGTCGCTACGGTACCTCAGTGTGGATCCACATTCTCATCCGCAAGTACCGACTGCAGATACCGGTGGAACGGATTCTGAAGAACCTCGCGTTGCACGGGCTGTCGATTCCCAAGGGAAGTGTCGGTGACGGGCTGAAGCGTCTTGCACCGCTGTTCGAGCCGATCTACGAAGCGCTCGAGGTGCGTAGCAGAGAAAGCTCCTGGTGGCAGGCCGACGAGACGAGATGGAGCGTGTTCGAGACCACGAAGAGCAAGTCGACGTTCAACTGGTATCTGTGGGTCTTTGCAGGTGAGCAAAGCGTGGTCTACGTGGTGGACCCCACGCGCTCCACCGACGTGATCGAATCGCATCTGGGACTGCTGGTGGAAGGGATTCTGCTCGTCGACCGGTACTCAGCCTACAAGGCCTACGCGAGAAGGAACGACGGGATCACGCTCGCCTTCTGCTGGGCGCACGCACGGCGGGACTTCCGAGATGCCGGGCTGAAGTATGAGATCATCAGAACGTGGGCCGAGGCGTGGGTGGATCGCATCGATGAGCTGTTTCACCGCAACGGAGTGCGGACGCAGTATCGGCGAGGCTCGCCTGAGTTCGTCCGCGCCGAGGCGGCGCTGACCGAGTCGGTGGACCGGATGAAGCGTGAGCTGGAGACCGAGCGCAGGAAGCGCAAACTGCATCACGCCCAACGCAGCGTGCTTGCAGGCCTCGCCGATCATTGGGAGGGGCTGACGGTGTTTGTCTCCCACCCACAGATTCCGATGGATAACAACGGCAGTGAGCGCATCCTGAGGAATCCTGTGGTGGGACGCAAGAATTACTACGGGTCAGTAACCCAATGGAGCGCACGGTTTACCGCCACGATGTTCAGCATCTTCGAAACCCTCGCGCTGTGGAACATCAACGAACTCGAGTGGTTGAGCGATTACTTTCGCGCCTGCGCGCTTTCCGGCGGCACCGCGCCGGATGATATCGCCGAGCACTTGCCGTGGAACATCGGCGAGCGACGTGCACGCACCTGGAAGTACTCAGGGCGCACCTTCACCGAAACGGAGCTCGAGACGATACGAGCGATCATCGGTGAGGACACCACCGGCACGCGCACCGCGATCGCGCGCAGCGCGTGCGAACAACTCGGATGGTACCGCGCAGACGGAGGTTCGAAGAGCTCGAGCATGGTGCAGGTGTTAAACGCCATGGAGGCCGACCGCCTGCTTGAGCTTCCCCTGCCGCGCAGTGGTCCTCGAAGCGGTCGAACACAGGCTATCGAGCACACCACCCGAAGCGATGCTGGAGATCCTGTTCTCCACCCGGCAGGGGAGCTTGCGCCTGGACTGCGTATCGAGATCGCCGAGACCGACGAGCAGAAATCGCTGTGGAACGAATACGTCGACCGCTATCACTATCTCGGCTACACAAGCATCGCCGGCGCACAGCTGAAGTACTTCGTCTATAGTGGAGAGCGCCTTCTTGCGTTGATGGGCTTCGGTGCATCAGCGTGGAAGATTGCCCCGCGCGACTGGTACATCGGCTGGTCTGATGAGAAGCGGGAAGAGAACCTAAAGCTCGTGGTAAACAACGCCCGGTTTCTCATCCTCCCGTGGGTCAACTCGAAGAACCTTGCCTCGATGATCCTCTCGCGGGTCGCTGCGCGGTTACCCGAGGACTGGATGACCCGCTACCGTTACCGCCCGCTACTCCTTGAGACATTCGTGGAGAAGAAGCGCTTCACCGCGGCGAGCTACCGTGCGGCAAACTGGAAGCTCGTCGGCAGCACCAAGGGCCGCGGTAGGGGCGACCGTTTCAAGGACGCCGCCGTTGCGGTGAAGGATATCTACCTCTATCCATTACACCCGCAGTTCAAGCAATTGCTGTGCTAATCGCCCGAAACACGGGTGGGGAAGGCGAACGTTTACCGGCATTCAGTCTCTACGTCTGGTCCTCACGGACACGAGTGACGCCGAGTACGGCGCAAGTTACGCGTGTCGTTATGTTGCACTCAGCAATTGAGAATGCGGCGACAATTCCGCTCGTTTCTACTGATTGTCCTGGGGACAGTGATTTACAGGCGTTT
>JAQIBO010000373.1 GCA_027859055.1 Spirochaeta sp. | reverse complement strand
ATCCAGCCCCCACCGTTCGTTTCAAAAAACCTGTTCTACCCCGACCCCGAAATCGATCCCCCAGTAGTCGCGGCGGGGAACGTCATTACCCAGGCCGTCAAAGGTTGCGCGATACATGTTGTTATGGAAACTCTGGTCGATCGTATAGGTCGCCTTCGGTGTACCGTAGGCATCGATACCGGCGTACACGACACCGGCAGCAAGAAGAATTCCAAGAGTCGCTGCCTGTTCCGCTGCGTAGATCTCGTCCTCTCGCGGCCGTTCCTCTTCCGTCATTTGCGAGAGTTCCACCATGGTGCGAAACGGATTGTCCCGGTCGGACAACTCGGAAAGCCCTGAATCGATCACTCCTCCGTCCATATAGTCGCTGTCGAGAAAACTGCCCGCAAACGACCCGAACGATTCTGTTTCGATCTCGTCCTGATAGGTGGCACGCCCGGCGTCGTCATCGACGATAGTTTCGGTGAGACCGGTCGCATTTGCGACCGCTTCGATGAGTTCCTCGGTGCTGGTAACGGTTCCGTCATCGCCGACATCTACCCGTCGGTCCCGGCGGCCGCCAATCTGGACTTCGTCTTCCGACTGTCTTCGAACTTCCACTTCCTGTTCTTCCCCTGACGGAGCGATAATCGTATCGGACCGTCCTTGACCGGCCGTCGGAAGTGGATACTTCGAGTCTTCCTGTGCATGGAGCGGATACGCGATCACCGTCGCGGTCCAGACAATGGCAGTACATATCGCCATCACGCTGTGTCTCGTTTTGTCGCGTTCCATCGTCACATCTCCCCCTGTATCCTGGCTATTTCTGCATCAAGAGCGTCCCGTCGGTATTCAAGATCTTCGATATCAGGCCGTGATGACCAATTGGTCACCGCCACCGTCCCGGCTCCAAACGTTGCCGCGCTCCCGATCAACGACCATAATCGGGCCTGTTGGAGCGAATCGTAGGCTTCCGCCCGCGCCGCGGTCGTATCGGCAGTGTCATAGTCGTTGCGATGTCCAAGACCGTTGAAATAGAACACACCGGTCAGGACAGCAAGCCCGACAGCGATTCCGCCCCAGATCCGCGTACGCCGTACTTGTTTCTCCCGACGTTCAAGGGGAACTTCGAGTTCACTTCTCACTTCGCTCCGTCTCGCTTCGAGCTGCGAGAGGAGATATCTGTTACTGAACGCGAGTTCAACCGGAACAACCCGGAGTTCTCCTGCGTCTATCTGAATCTGGTCATCGAATACCGGCTCGGGATCGTCGGAAAGGCCCACCTCCAGACGCACCTGTTCTCCCGGAAGAGACGTAACAAGGGGACTGAACCCGGCACCAACGGTACCTTTCCACTCTGCGGTCGACTCTTCACTATCCGCATCTTCATTCGAACCGCCGATCTCGGAAAGCCGTACGTAATACTCGGTACTCGGGAGGACTGCCCGGCGGTCGGAAAGCGACAATCCCACCTCGAGCGCAGGACGAGGAGTCAGTTCTGGTGTCAGCGCAACTGTCTCGTTCCTTCCCGACGACCGTGCCACGATCCGGTGTGGTTCGTGGGTCGGCCCGTTCAATGAAATCTGATAGCTGCCGCGCGGTAACGTCACACTCGCACTCCATGTCCCCGCTTCTTCGTCCTCGTCGATAGACAGATTGTCCCCTTCATTGTCAAACGACGCGATTTCGATACCCGCAATCCGGATCGTCGAAAACGTCGGCAACGGTCCGATTACAATCTCAAGCGGTGCGAGATCGAACACAGCCGGAGCCGTTCCAACGATCGGAACGACAATTTCCGCGCGCTTCACTCCAACGGGAACGGAGGCAATCACCGCATCAGCCGTATCAGCGTCGGGCAAAACGCTCAGGCCTCCCTCAGCGCGTTGTTCCACCGTGTAGTCCCTGCGGGACATTTCGAACCCGTCCGCTGCATTTTCGATGACTACTGCGCCGGTACCGACGGCGTCCCCGACGTCGATAGGCGATACGACCCCCTCGGAAATCGTCAGAGTTCCAACCGATTGCGATGAAACCGTCGGTCCGATTGATACGATTCGCCCCTGAAAATCACCAACGGGAAGCGTTGCGGTTCGCTGCCCCGCGAGAAAAACCGGTTCATTGTCCCCGTCTTCGAGTACGACCAGGCGTCCGGCAGGCAAACCATCTGTTATCCGCGTCGTCCCCGCCGGAACCCCGGACGGTTGAAGAAGTAATCGATCCTCGGGTTGAACCGATGCAATCTGACCGCGAAGCAACTGTGATTCGGACCGGAATGCGACGTCGACATCACCGGCGGGAACCTCAATCTCCGTCGGTACGGCCCCTCTGATACGGCCGTTGACGAAGACCTCCGTACCGGCGGGCTGCCGGATAATCAACGTCGCGTTCCCGTCACCTGCGTCGCTCGTCAGTCCGGATCGTGCTATTCCTAACAGGGAGATGCTGTTACCAAGAATCGCCACCTCTCTCCCTGCGGACACGGCATTTGTCCATCGTCTGACGACCTCAAGATCCCGAAGGTCGCCTTTCCGCCGCCGGACCAGCAACGCGGATTCGTGATAGCCGGCACGGGCCAGATCTCCAGCAGAGAGGGCCGCTACGAGTTCAAAG
>JAQIBO010000347.1 GCA_027859055.1 Spirochaeta sp. | reverse complement strand
GAGTCCGTGTCGCGTCCGGCGATCAACTCTTCCCGAAATCGCCAGATCGTCTTCTCGTCAGGGGTGATTTCATGCAAGTCGACACCGATGAATCGTATGAAGCTTAGCCGGTCGCGGATCATGAACTCCGTCTGGGCGTCGAAAAGGTGATAGAGCCGCTGCAGAATAAGAGTCTTGAACATGATGATCGCGTCAAACCGTGGTCGACCTCCGGGACCTTTCTGTTCCGGGATTATCGCATTCTCGATAGGAGCACGAAACGCTTCCCAGTCAACGACATCATGGAGCCGTGCAAGCGTATCTTTGGCGCCGATCTCTCGCATTTGGTCTTCATAGTCGATTTATCGACGCTGCCGCTTGCTGCTCATACTCCATTCTCTCCCGGGAATGGATTTCACCCGGGCCCTCCTTCACCCGCAATATTCAGCCGGGTTTTAAGAGGTGCTCCCATACGTAGTATTGAATTTTTGATAAAACTCGTAGACCGAAATGCATAGAATGGCATAGAGGTCCGTTCTACTGTTATGGACAAAAAGTTTTCCCCGAGGTCATTTGAATTAACGGATTCAATGTTGCTCGAGATTACCGCCGGATAAGTGTCATGGGAGGATACAGGATTCATGGAGTCTTATAGTAAAAGTGTTTTCTTTGGAATTGAACCAAAAACGTTCGCTGCGTACAGGGATGACACGACTATTCTTTTTTGCGATGGCTTGTGGTGGTTCCTGCCGGGAAAGAACGGGAGAGTAAAACGAAGTGTTTCCGACGCGGATATTTGTTTTACGGAGGACTTTGACGCAGTGGTTAAAGCCCTCCGCAGTTGGACCCCGATATTCTATCGATGGCATGGAAGAGCAGATCGGTATGAATTAGATATCAGAAACTCTGCAATATTGATTCTTAAACTGATTACGTCTCTCCGTGATTACGAAGTCGATAGAGCCGTGTTTTTTACTGGGGCAAGTCATCATATTCATACTGTGATTTTTGAACTTGCATGTGTATTTGCTAATGTTAAGCAAGTTTTTCTCTACAACGAAGCTGTAACACGTCGCATCCTGCCTCTCATTCAAACAGATGGTATTGAGAGCCGAATCCCAGCCGGAGTCAATGTTAGCGATTGGGATGGAACAACCGATGAGATTAATAACTTCTTGATAAATAGGCTCGCGGGAAGCACGCCGGTGATAAACTGGAACAACCAACATGTTTTCAACAAAAACTACATCGTAAGCGTTTTATGGATCTTCCTTTACTCGATTAAACGACAAATGTCACATATGTTGAGACAACTTACTTCTCGTAACAACAGCCACAGTAAATGGACGAGTGTATATCCACTTCAATTTTTTGGACAGATTAGGCAACAACGCAATGCGCTTAAGTACTATGACAGCTATGCTTTAGATTCGTGGGAGCACGAAAGCGCAACGTCTCCTGTTTTGCTTGTCTTTGCGCATTTTCAACCTGAGGCATCGACTGTTCCACAAGGTGGTAAGATAACGAATCATATCGATTTGGTAATAAAACTGCGACGAATCTTTCCGGGTTGGAAGATTTACTACAAGGAGCATCCCTATACCTATAAATACTATGACCGTATTGTTGGACCAACCCGTGTTGGTATGTGTCGTTCAGTAGCCTATTATCGGAACTTACGCGAACTCGGAGTCAGTTTTTTGACGAGCTCATTTCCAGTACCTCTGGTAAATGTGAGTTCAGTTCGTTATCTCCCTGTTACGATTACCGGAACCATTGCGATAGAAAGAGCGTTGGCGGGCTACCGCACAATAGTCGCTGGTTATCCATGGTTTGTCGGAATGCCAGGTACATTCAGGCTCAGCGATTTCGACGGCAAACCACTCACCGATTTGGCGTTAACCTCCCCTCATCCCGATAAAGAGATCGCGAGTCGCGCGCGAGACTTTCTTATGTCATTGCTTGATCATAAAACGATTGAAAATGCTATAGGCGTCGGTTTTGGTGGTATCCATTTCGATACGAAAAGCCAAGAACGTTTTCTGGAGGAGTTTGATACTCTGGTGCGAAACGTTTAAGAGCATATTCTGTACTTATGTGGATTCAATTTTTCATTGATTGAGGACAATAGTTTGCCGATTAAACCCGATTTTGAAGTCTGACCTCTTCATTGGGGTATGCAACACCCGTACAGGTGGTAGCCATTGCCACCAACATTCTACTGAACGATTGAAGCCAAGCTTAAGTTCCTAACGGTAAGACAATAATGATAAACCTACGTATCGAGAAGACGTCAAAACATAGGGAAGCATTTTTTACAATTTACGTTCTTTCTGTCAACAACGGTGATAAAGTTCCGGATGGAACTATTAAATCATTGTTGACATCTTTTTGAATTACTGTGCCAATATCTTTCCCAAGAACTTCGGTGTACATAGTAGCGCTCCTACCTACAATTTTTCACTCTGTATTAGAAAGCGTCTATTTCGTGCAACGATTGAATCCTCAAGAGGGGGTGCGGACAAAAACTTAGACCCATTTGGAGGGTTCTGGTCCATGTATTCACTTGAAGAGAAGCTGAAAGTGGTTCAGCTGTACATCAAGTTGGGACGTTCCGCATCGGCAACGATCCGAATGCTCGGGTACCCAGATCGCAAGTCGGTTAGGGCTTGGTATCGGAGCTATGCCCTGAATGGCGATGTCGCGTTCCACGCGAAGCCGCAGTCGAAGTACACCGAGGAGCAGTAGGCCGCTGCCGTGGACCACTTCCTCGAGCACGGTCGTCGCCACCAGTTCACGGTGGGTGTACTAGGCTACCCGAACAGAGATTTTCTGCGTCACTGGGTTCGTCAGCGGTGCCCTGCGGTCATGAAAGCCTCTTTGCAGCGCGAGCATCATGCGCCATGCTCCGAGGAAGAGAAGCGGTAAGCCGTCATCGATCTGTGTTCCCGCAACCGGGTCTGCCAAAGAGGTTGCCGATCGCGATAGAGAGTTGTACGCGTGGCGGAAGCAGTTTCTCGGAGAGGATGGGCCAACGGTGAAGCGTACACGGCGCAGGGTTACCGAAAATGCAACCCGAGAAACCGTGCAATAGGAGCTTGAAGACCTCGAGAAGCGGAACCACAAGCTCAAGCACGATATCCTGGTGAAAACCAACGAGATTGTGCGAAAAGAACCGGGCATCAATCCTTGCGATCTGACCAATCGCGAGAAAAACTCTGTTGATTGATGTCTTGAAAGCTATCTACAGGATCCCTGAGCTACGTACCGCGCTGTCACTGCCGCGCCTCAAGCTAATTTCTATCATCGAGCCCGTCAGCGGCTGCCTGATCGCCATCTGGCGCTTCGACATCGACTGCACACAACCTTTGAGGACAACCGCCGTGTATTTGGGTATCGTCGGCTCCACATGGTACTTCGGCGACACCACGGCATTGTCGTGTCTGAGAAGATTGTACGTCGGCTCATGCGCGAAGAAAAATTGGTCGTGACCGGACGCCGCGTACGTCGGTTCTCGACGTACGCGGGTGGATCCATGCCAGCAGCACCAAACCTGCTCTAGCGAAACTTTCGTGCCGACCGACCAGATGAGAAGTGGCTCACCAACATCACTGAGTTCCCGCTCCCTGCGGCCAAGGGGTACCTGTAACCGCTAATCGATTGCTTTGACGAAATGGTATTGAGCTGGACGATCGGAACGAGCCCCTATGCCAATCTGGTCAACACCATGCTCGACCGCGGTATCAACCGACTCACGACCGGGCTGGTTCCGATCATCCATTCCGACCGCGGTGCGCATTACCGTTGGCCTGGGTGGCTCGAACGAACAACACGGGCGGGGCATCACCCGATCGATGTCGAAAAAGGCGTGCACCCGTGATAATGCGGCCTGCGAAGGCTTTTTCGGACGGCTCAAGACCGAGATGTGCTACAATCGCTCGTGGCGAACAACTACCGTTAACCGGTTCATCCAGTTGGTTGATGACTACATTCGGTGGTACAACGAGAAGCGGATCAAGCTCTCACTCGGAGGGTTGAGTCCGGTCAAATATCGAGTCAGCCGCGGGCTGGCGGCCTGAAAACGGTCCGAGAAAACGTCCGCACCCCCTTTCGGGGAATTCGGGGTTGCACAAAACAAAAGCGTCCTTATTCCGCAAGGAAAATATTGAATAATGACATATTTTTTGATCAATAACCGAAGTCATTTAGAATTGATGAAAGGATTAGCGAAGTATCTAAACAAACGAAGCTGGTCTGTTATTCTGATAGCGGAACGAAAACAAGCGACCGCTTTAGCATCTGATAGCCCAAATCTCATAATGACCCTGTATCGGGCTTATTCTCGACAATCGCCCGTTCGTTCGATTACGAGTCTCATTTCCGGATTCTGGGCGGCATATTGCCATAAGATATTCACTCCGCGCGATAGTCTCTATTTGTTTTCTGAGTACGAAATCTTGAATCATATGTTTGCTCGCTCAGCGCATATGGCGGGTGCGACAGTTATACTCGGAGAGGATGGGCTGATGTCGTACCGTACCCTTTCATCCAGGGGACGACGGCTTCCAATAGATTCTGTGTCACGACTGTTGTGGGCAATATTGATCATCACTCGTATTGTCTCACGTGCCCGGTTCGTAATACAGGGGGGGCGTTCTTATCCTCAGATTCTCGATTATCTCATTAGCGCATGCGTGGTCCACAATCCGTATAAAAGCGTCCGAGACTTCCCCGTAACGTTCTTTCAAAAACCGTTGCAGGATTTCTCCAAAACACGACTTGAAGATGGGTTTTTCTTCTTTAACCAACCTCTATACTTATGGTATCTGGATGTTGATAACTATATTAACTGGATTCTAGAAATTATCAAATTTGGTTTAGACACGTATTCACGGTGTGTTCTTAAGTTTCATCCTAGAGACACTATGCTGTTTAAACAACGACTTCGACGGCTTGTCTCTGACGATTCCCGCATTACTATCGTGGATACAGACGAAGATGCAGAATCGCTGGTCCATTCTTTGCCGTACCAGACCCTTGTAAGTCCATATTCATCGGTCCTGATGAATGTTGATGACGCGCATTTCAAGCTAGTATGTGTCGCTAGATTGCATCCAGAGATGACTCGTCACGAGGATCTGATGCGTATTTGTGCTTTTATGACGGATACCGGTATACATTGTCCAGATACTTGGGAACAGCTCCACATTGTTTTTGCCAATACTTACAAGCAAAATGAATTCGCTATAGTGAATAGCGCTCAGGTTAGCTTAAACGAGTTTTCGCGATACTTAAAGAGTCAATAGAGTGCCTGATTCAAAGAATACCAATAATACCCGAGACGCTACAGTGGAACGCGACAACATGCCTCAGTTCTCATTTTCCCGTGTTTTGAAGGGCACTACCTATTACGGGCTTTCGGAAATTGCGGCAAAATCTTCCAATTTTTTACTAATTCCGCTTTTTACGAGACTGTTAACACCAGCGGAATATGGCATTGTTGGTTATTTCCAGGTGATATTGGTACTGACAGCAAGTGGACTTGGCTTTGGTACGTCGGGCGCTCAGGTACGTGCGTACTACGAAGTAAAACCGCTGTGGCCG
Organism: Spirochaeta sp.; assembly: GCA_027859055.1. Taxonomy (GTDB): domain Bacteria; phylum Spirochaetota; class Spirochaetia; order DSM-27196; family Alkalispirochaetaceae; genus Alkalispirochaeta. Next base: position 12,885 of record JAQIBO010000347.1, on the reverse strand, counting down.
TCCTTTGGGTCTTTTACCTTTACTGTCAATCTTGCAATTGTCGTGATTGGTTCTTTCATTGTTACAACGATTATCGTTTGGGGTGGAGTTTCCGGATGGGTCCTTGGACGAGAAGGAGTCCCTTTTTGGCCAATGGTTCCAATAATTTTGGTTGCCGGTCTTTTTCAGGCGATAGGCAACAACGCGATAAGCCTATTCAAGGCTCTTCAAAAACATGCCATAGCGGCATCCCTTCAATTCATAAGATTTGGCGGTATGGCAGCTATATCCGTCCTGCTAATGCTTACCGTTTTGCCAAAGGTTGAAGGGAGGATTCTGGGTATCGCAATAGGAACCGTTAGTTTCGCCGTATTGTCGTTTTTTTGGTACTGGAAGTATTTCGAGTTCCGTCTATCAAAAAAAGCCCTACTATACGCGGTCTCATTCGGTTTTCCCGTCGTTCTTCATCAAATTGCAAATGTTCTTCACAACCTGATAGATCGAGTCATATTGGCGAACTTGTTGCCAATGGAAGCCGTTGGGCACTACACCGTCGCATATTCTCTCGCAACCCCTCTGACACTTCTCGTGATCTCTTTTGGACAGGCGTTTCAACCAAGCTTTTATCAATCTATGAACCAATCAAAAACTGCGACGGCGAATACGATCCGCCAAATTTCGCACTATTGGGTGCTTGTTGTATTTTTGACGACATTGGCCGGCGTATATATTGGACCTCCAATCTTGGCGCTGCTGGTTCCTAGTGCGTACAATGAGGCTCTGTCACTACTTCCACTCATGTTTGGGAGTGTGTTCTTCGGATCATTCTATTACCTTTTCTCTCCACCCATCTTTTATCTCAAGAAAACGTGGGCTCTCCCGCTAATGACGTCTGTTTCAGTTGTGCTGAATGTCACTCTTAACTATCTTCTGATTCCCATATGGGGAACAGTCGGAGCAGCTTGGTCTACCATAGTATCGCATGCAGTTTTTTCTCTCCTCGCGTTCGTGATTACCCGGAAGTTTTTCCCTGTTAAGTGGCCGATTTGGATCATGCTTCTTTCCGCATCAGTCGTTACGATTTCGATCATTACAATTTAGGATGGTCCCATTACGGGTATTACATGAGGTCACAAAGTTCTGTTAGTACTGTTGATGTTCAACTGCTTACTATACTTAATCTAAATCATGTCGCAGTGCTGTTCGTGAGAAGGACAGGTCTTGGGTCTGACAAAGTCACGTTGGTTGTCGCTTGTCTCAACCTGATTGCACTCTTTGTCTTCTTTGTTCGACATAGAATTTCAAGAGCAGCATTGATTTTCCTTACATTCGCGTTCTTGTACATAGGGATGAAATCCATCCAAGGAATACTATTAGATAGCGGTTTTGCCGCGGTCCTAAGTACGGCCGTGGGCTGGTCTAGCTTCTTCATCGTTTATGCCGTGTTGACGCATGACGCCCCCGACGTAATAATTGATATCGTCCGTCGAGTTGCTTTAACGTCAGTTAAGGTTCTTATCGTGATTGACCTTGCGACACACTTCTTCCGTGGAAACGGTATTCCTACGCTATTACAAAACGACGTCTACATCTATGTCATGGTTTTCACAATGCTCATTCTGTTTTTTAACGTAGAATTGACCAAGGAGGAAGTGCGCTGGATGACCTTTTTCGTTTTCTGGGCTCTATTATCACCTTTTATTTTTGGGTCTCGCGTACAAACGAAAGCCGTGCTGATGCTGGCTATGATACTCGTTCTTTCCGTGACAATGCGAGCTTTGCTGTCGCTAAAGAAGTCGCCCGTAGTGTTGCTTTTTGCCAAATATTTATTGGTTAGTCTCGTACTTGCAGCTATCGTATTCAGCTCTGGTTTTACGGTTGTGACTGATCTTGCCTCGATGGTAGGCCGTGCCGGATCTGTTATGCTGCGATTTAGAGTATCTGAACAAATGATCAATGAAGTAGTTAGCGGCACCAAATCTTTAATTACGTGGGGCTATGGGTTCGGTAGTTCAAACAGGACTTTCCAATTTACTGACGCAACGAACAACATTTGGGAAATGAGCCCCCATTCCGGTCTCATCAGCTTCTTTTACGAAAATGGCCTGTTCGGTCTTGTTGTGACTCTTCTTCTTATAATCCTAATCCCTATTCTAAAAGTAGGGGCTTTTCCTCTTAAATCCGAGTCGAAGAGCGTTATCGGAAAGAATATTGTGCAACAATTGCTCTGGACAAGTTTTGTTATATTCATCCTATCAATTAATCTGGTCTATTACCAATCGATGCCTTCGGGTAGCCCGTACTTCCAAGGGAGCCTAATCATTACAGCATCTTTCTTAAGTCTCTTGGCACGCCCATCCTCATTGCCCACTGACCTACAAAAATCTTATAGACCGAAAAGAAAAATGACGTCGTCATAAAGAAGATAAGATTTGGCTGAATAATCTGAAAAGCAATGCTGATCAAACCACCAAAAACAAAACCAGACATTAGGGAAATACGGGATATGCACCGAAAATCTCATCCAACGGAACCAACAGTATTTGTCGTGGCACCAACTTATAGAGAACCCCGTCATCTCAAGGAGTTCCTTAGCAGTTGGGACCACGTCGCGTACGAGCACTGCATTATCGTTGTTGTAAATGCCAATCCGGGTGACGAGTCTTCGAATCTTCTTCTTGAGAAAGACTTTAGACATAGAACCGTCGAGATACCGTCGAATCCTTCCGTGTTTTGGACAGGACTTGTCGAATCCGGTTTGCGTTGGGTGTTATCCCGTGGGCGCGACGATGATATTGTTGTCGTGACAAATATAGATACATCGTTTGACTCTGATGTTCTATTTCAATACTTGAACATACCAAATAGTGAGCGTTCAGACGCTCAAATAGGTGCCGTAATTCAGAATAGCGTGGGAGGATATGTGTCCGCCGGCGTACAAGTCGAATCTTGGATCATAGCGAAGAACAAACATGTGTATTCTGTTCCCCGCAACGCATTCAGAACCGTCAGTTATCTACCAATGAGAATGGTTTTTATGCCGGTTATGGCTGTGCGTGCCGGAGGATTTCCAAACTCGCATAGTCTTCCACACTATGGAGCGGATTATGAGTTCAGCAACCGAATAAGGCGGTCCGGTTACGAACCTAAGGTTTGCGGTGAATTGATCGTCCGGACAGATTTAAAGAATACCGGAATAAGAAGCGATAAAAAGATCTCCAGATTAACCCATCGTCTTCGAGGGATTAATAGTCTAAAGTCAACGATGAACCCCCTCAGACGTTTTCACTTTGTAAGGTTAGCGTACCCAAAAGGCGCTCGTATCCCCGGAATGCTTGCAAATTTTGTTAAAATCACTATAGAGATATTCTTTGGAATCAACTATTGGAGTCGCTGACTAATTGAATTTATCTTGGTTTGATGGCCCGTCAATGATGTTTTTTCAGATGCTGAAATACGTGAGGATCAACATGGACGGAAAACGCCTAACTTGGCCTATGGCACCGGCATTACTCAGCCTAATGCCTGAGCAAACGTTACGAGTAACTTAAAAATTTCGTTGAGCGGTTTTAACAGATGGTCCCTCTCAAACCATATCAGTTTTATTCTTGACTCTATGCTGAATACTGTTAATGTTCGACGAGCACTTAAAGAAAGGTTTGGTATCTAAATGAGAAACTCCGATTCAGGTCCGCTCGTATCGGTTATTATGCCTGCGCATAACGTCGAAACTACGATAGAAGAGTCGGTTACAAGTGTTATAGGACAAACCCTTGCCGACTGGGAACTATTGATCGTTGACGACAGAAGCAACGATCAAACTATTGAAATTATCACACATCTTCTTAGCGATGACTCACGAATCCGCATGTTCGAGACAAGTAATGAGTATGGCCCGGCTGCGGCGCGCAATCTGGCAATTTCAAAAGCACAGGGCCGTTTCATTGCTTTCTTGGACTCCGATGATATATGGCTGCCCAACAAGTTACATGTGCAAATTGAGCACATGCAATCCAATGAGTTGGCGTTGAGCTACTCCTGGTTTGAGCGTGTAGATCTCCGTGGAAATCGAAGCGGCAGAGTAGTTAAAGTGCCGGCGTGTTTGAGTTATTCAAGCCTGCTGAAAAAAAACCATATAGGGTGCCTTACGGCGATCTATGACTCATCGCGTATAGGGAAAAGGTACATGCCGGATATACCAGTACATCAAGACTGGGCTCTCTGGCTTTCTATACTACGGGAAGGGCGCCCAGCCGGCGGCGTTAATGAAGTCCTTGCGTTGTATCGTACCGGAAACACAAGCTCGGTATCAGGTAATAAGTTTAGAACGGCTAAACACAAGTGGCGCATCTATCGTGAGTTGGAGAAGCTTGACCCTTTTCGGTCTGCTTACTATCTCGCCAATTTTGCCTGGAATGGTTTCCATCAGGCAAGGATATAGACGGGTTTATTTGTGAAACTTCTTGTAATTGGTTCTTCAGGTGGTGTGGCACGTCGTGTAATTCCAATACTTCGTGACTCAATTTCAAATCTGTGTATTACTGGTGTTGATCTTACACCCCTGAATCCGCCAAATGTAGACGAGTTCATTGTCTTCGACCTGAACGTATGTAAGGAGTTTTCGGTTGAGATCCCTCGCGATCTCTCAGTTGCTCTTCGGCAAGCAGATGCGGTAGTTTTCTTGGCAGCAGCTGTACATGAACGAAGTATCACACTTGGCACTTATCAAAGGCTAAACGTCTTAGCGCCAACTGTGTTGCTTTCGGAGTATATTCAAGGACGGAACACATCCGGCACTTTCATTTACTTTTCTAGTATTGCTGTCTACGGTGAAAGCTTTGAGATCGCTAACGAGAATAGCCCTCTCTTGCCAGCAACAGCCTATGCAGCGTCAAAAGCCGAGGCGGAAGCACGTCTTGCATCCGCAGCTCAAGAAGGCGTTGGGGTGTACTTGAGCATCGTACGTCCGGGAACCGTGATTAGTCGGGATGATCGGGGAAACTTGCGTAAGCTTATCGGTTTGGCTGAACGTAGAAGAGTGTTCTTTTCGGTCAAATCCGGAATTAGCAAGAGTTTTGTAGATGTTGAAGACTTAGGACGGCTTTTGCATAAGATTTTGGAGAATCCGGACGAAAAAGCAGGAATATATAACGCAGCTGGTCCAGCTGTCGACTTGCAGGAAATCCTGTCGCTCGTGTCCTCCGTAACACAACCGGTCTTGCAGGTTCCCCTGACGAAAGGCCTCTTGCGCCGCCTTTCACCCACGATGGCTAACTCTGTCTCTGTGGATTCATCAAAAGCCGAACGCGAATTTGGATTTCGTTTCAACAGTTTTCGTAATGTTTTTCTGCGGGAGTTTGGTTCATGAGTATACTATATTTTCTCAACCGAAAATCGTCTGTTTTTGAGCGTGCATTCGCTTCTGTAAGGTCTGAACTATTGAGGATTCTAAGCAGCTCTAGAGTGCTTGTTGTGGGTGGTGCCGGTTCAATTGGCAGTTCCGTTGTTGAGATTCTCTTTAGTATGGTACCACGTGCACTTCATGTAGTTGATGTCAACGAAAACGCGTTGGCAGATTTGGTCCGCGAGGTTCGTAGTAGTGTGGGTTACGTCGACACCGATTTTCGCACGATCTGCTTCGATCCCCTCCATCCCGGCGCCGACAATCTGGTCAAACGAAACGGCCCTTACGACATCATTCTCAACTTTGCTGCGGTCAAGCACGTGCGCAGCGAGAAAGATCCTTTCACACTCTCGCGTATGTTCGCGGTGAACATGCAGCTTATGCGCCGCCTCGCCACTTGGGCAGAGATTGCCCAGGCAGAAACGCTCTTTAGCGTCTCTACAGATAAGGCCGCGAACCCCGCTAATCTCATGGGCGCCTCCAAAAGAATGATGGAAATGGTAGGCTTTACATACGGCGACGGTAAGTTTTCCAGTGCGCGATTCGCCAACGTCGCATTTTCAAACGGGAGCCTACTAAAGGCGTTTTGGGACCGACTCGACCGAGAACAACCCCTGTCTGCCCCATCGAATATCAAGCGTTTCTTTATTACGCATGAGGAAGCCGCGCATCTCTGTCTCCTCGAAGCGCTTGCCGGTCCAAAAGGAACAATCGCTATTCCGCGGGCTCCAGGAGAAATAGAACTGACTTCATTTGTTGATGTAGCAACTAACGTCCTCGCTTCTCGAGGCTACGAGCCCCTCATTTGCGATAGTGAAGAACAGGCGAGGAGAACAAAACCAGGCAACGGAAAGTGGCCTTGTTACTTTTTTGAAAGCGATACCTCTGGAGAAAAGCCTTTTGAAGAGTTTATCGCCCAGGGAGAGGAGCTTGTGGACTCTCCTTTTGAGGAAATATCGTTGATTGGTAAACTAATCATGCCCGATCATAAGGCATTAGAGTCGGTGCTAAATATAGATCCCATCACTATGCCGAAAGAAGAAGTGGTCAATCGCGTTGCCGACGTGGTGCCTGAGTTCCACCACATAGAAACCGGTAAAAACCTCGATCAAAGGATGTAAGAACAGATGTTGAAGCGACTTATGGACATACTTCTATCTCTCGTCGCGACGATACTATTCTTGCCGATTGGCATACCCATTACCATAATCCTACGGTCTACGGGAGAGGGTGAGATCTTCTACCTCCAAAGACGTATAGGCAAGAACCGCGAGCTATTCTCGGTGTACAAATTTGCCACCATGCTCAAGAATAGTCCAAACATCGGCTCAGGAGACATTACCGTTTCAGGAGACCCTCGGGTATTACCGGTGGGCAAGTTCTTGCGCAAGACCAAACTCAACGAAGTACCCCAGGTTCTCAACATCCTCTTCGGCAGCATGAGTATAGTCGGACCCCGGCCACTCACTCCGAACAACTTCTCCTATTACACCGAGGAGAACCAGGAAGTTATCGGTCGCATGCGGCCGGGGCTTACCGGCATCGGTAGCATAGTCTTTCGAGATGAAGAGAGCATTATCGGCGCCTCGGACAAGGCCTTTGACCAGCGCTACAAGGAAGATATTGCTCCCTATAAGGCGCAACTGGAACGGTGGTATTACCAACACCAGGGGACACTCACGGACATCATGATCATCCTCGTTACGGCTTGGGTGGTGCTGCGTCCGGAGTCGACCGTTTATCGTCGTATCTGGAAGGATTTGCCGCCGGCGCCGGAAGGACTGTTCCCGGCTTAGGCCTGACAGGAAATTAACGTCACCGATATTGCGTGAGGGATATGTACGGCCGCGCTACCGGCGCAGGTCTGAAGGACCGGAGCGATTGCAGAGCTCGAATCAACCCGACCCGCCGCGTAGCGGCGAGGCACGCCGATATTCTTCCCCCAAACCTACAACGCTCAAGGACCAACCCATGACCGATTCAAACTCCCCCAAACCCACCACCAAAAACCCCAAAACCGCCCTCCTGACCGGGACCACCGGCCAGGACGGCGCCTATTTGAGCGAACTCCTTCTGGCTAAAGGCTACCAGGTGCATGGTGTCAAACGGCGGGCAAGCTCATTTAACACCGACCGGGTGGACCACCTCTACCAGGATCCCCACGAGGAAGAAGTTCGGTTTCATCTCCATTACGGAGACCTCACCGACTCCACCAATCTGATCCGCATCATCCAGGAAGTGCAGCCCGACGAGATCTACAACCTCGGCGCCCAGAGCCACGTCGCGGTGAGCTTTGAGACACCGGAGTACACCGCCAATTCCGATGCCCTGGGGACCCTGCGCATCCTGGACGCGATGCGCATCCTGGGGATGGAGAAGACGGTGCGCTTCTACCAGGCATCCACCAGTGAACTCTACGGTAAGGTGCAGGAGACGCCGCAGTCGGAGACCACCCCCTTCTATCCCCGCAGCCCCTACGCTGCCGCCAAACTCTACGCTTACTGGATCACCGTCAACTACCGCGAGAGCTACGGTATACATGCCTCCAACGGCATCCTCTTTAACCACGAAAGCCCCATCCGGGGCGAAACCTTTGTCACCCGCAAGATCACCCGCGCCGTGGCGCGCATCAAGCTGGGCCTGCAGGAATGTCTCTATCTAGGAAACATGGACGCCAAACGTGACTGGGGCTTTGCCGGAGACTACGTAGAGGCGATGTGGCGCATTGTCCAGGCCGACGAACCGGGCGACTACGTTGTCGCCACCGGGGAGATGCACACCGTCCGTGAGTTTGTGGAAGCATCCTTCGCCCGTGTGGGTGTGACCGTTGAATGGCAGGGCAGCGGCGTGAATGAAGTGGGTGTGGACGCCCGCGGAGTACTCGGAGAAGCCGGGTGCGTACTAGTGCAGGTAGATCCGCGTTACTTCCGCCCTGCGGAGGTGGAGTTGTTGCTGGGAGATCCACGCAAGATAAAGCGGGAACTTGGCTGGGAACCCAGGGTTAAGTTTGGCGAGTTGGTGAAAATGATGGTGGATGCAGACGTTGCTGACCAAAAACGGGAGCAATACTTGAAAGATGGTGGATTTGCAATAATGAAGCGACACGAGTAATAACGATGAAAATATTGGTAACCGGTGCCCGGGGAATGGTCGGGCAAAACATTATTGAAACTTTCCAAAGTCACGGTCGACACGAGGTGCTCACACCGGGACGCGATATCGTGGACTTCGAAGACCGAGACAATGTGCGAGCATACCTGATATCACATCAACCGGATGCGGTAATTCACGCAGCGGGCAAAGTAGGCGGGATTCGCGCAAACATGGCACAACCAGTCGAGTTTCTTGCAGTAAACCTGAGGATCGGAATGAATGTCATCGACGAGTCAAAGGCCGCCGGTATACCGTATCTTCTAAATATCGCGAGCTCGTGCATGTATCCGCGTGACGGCGAGAACCCTCTTAAAGAAGAGGCCATTCTCACCGGTGCTCTCGAACCGACAAACGAAGGATATGCCATCGCGAAAATAGCTACGACACGTTTGTGTGAATACATCCGTACAGAGCATCCTACCCTCCATTACAAAACGGTCATTCCATGTAACCTATACGGTCGGTATGACCACTTTGACCCCCATAGAGGACACATGATTGCCGCTGTGTTACAGCGGATGTACGAGGCGCACCAAAGAAACGAGGCCGAATTATCAATATGGGGTGATGGTACTGCTCGGCGGGAGTTCATGTATGTCGGAGACCTCGCCGAGTTTGTGGTTCAGTATATTGAAAAACTTGAAGATCTGCCTGACGTCATGAACATCGGCCTTGGCTTTGACTACTCCATCAACGAATACTATAGAGCGATTCGTAGCGTAATCGGTTTTCACGGCGCGTTCACGCACGATCTTTCAAAACCGGTGGGTATGCAGCAAAAGCTCGTTGACGTCCGCCGTCAAAAAGAACTTGGCTGGGTGCCGCGAGTATCTTTGGAGGATGGATTGCGTCAAACGTTCAGCTACTTTCTTGAAACTCTGGGGGCGATCAAATGACATTTCCTCTTGCGACGCCAAGTTGGGACGAGCGTGAATATGCGGCAATGCGACGGGTTATTGATCGCGGCATGTTTACTATGGGCGACGAAGTGCATATTTTCGAAGAACAGTTTGCCCACTATGTAGGTAGCTCGTACGCTGTGATGGTTAACTCTGGTTCATCCGCGAATCTGCTCATGATGGCTTCTGTAATGTACCGATCCCAAAATAGGCTCAGCAAAAGAGATGAAGTCATTGTCCCCGCCGTTTCGTGGTCAACGACGTATACGCCACTACAACAACTTGGGTACCGGGTGAGGTTCGTAGATATTGATCCGGAAACACTTAATATCGATGATGCCCTCGTTGAGGCTGCAATTACCGAGAGAACGCGAGCAATTTTAGCCGTGAATTTGCTGGGAAATCCGGCTAATCTTTCTAGACTAAAAGAAATAGCCACACGAAATAATCTGATGCTCTTGGAAGACAATTGTGAGTCTTTAGGCGCACGATTGGATGGAAAAGCTACCGGTACATGGGGACTCATAGGAACGTTCAGCACGTTCTTCTCACATCACATTTCTACCATGGAAGGTGGAGTAGTCGTAACTGATGACGAGGAACTCTATCATATTATGTTATCCCTCCGTGCACACGGCTGGACGAGACAGCTTCCGGAAAAGAATAAGCTAGTTGATAAACAATCGGATCCTTTTTACGAAAGTTTCCGGTTTATACTTCCTGGGTTCAATTTCCGTCCACTGGAGCGCTCACGCGCAATCGGCCAAGAGCAATTGGAAAAACTTCCTGGTTTCATAGCGCAACGACGAAAGAACGGCGCTTACTTTGTGGATCGATTTGATAATGATCGTCGCTTTCGTATTCAGCGGGAGCACGGTGATAGCAGTTGGTTTGGGTTCAGTCTTGTAATAGTTGATCCGAGTATGTCTCGCAGCAGTGTGATTACGCACCTTGCTGAAAAGGATATCGAATGCCGTCCAATTGTAGCTGGAAATATCTTACGCAATCCAGTAATTCGACATTTCGACTACAGTGTATATGACGAATGTAAAGCTGCGAACGAGATCCACGACCAAGGCTTTTTTGTGGGAAATAGTCATGAGGATATCAGACCGCAGATTGACTATCTTTCTGACGTGTTAAGCCGAATCTAATACAGAATTTTCACGTCGGTTTTCCCGATTTTGAAGACCATCATTACGAATTGGCGCGGTATCGACTATTGGGTGTGAGAAGGAGTGCGGTTGCCGAGCAAATGACGTAAGGACTTCTTATAGATTGTAATGATCGTCGAAACTAAAAAGGCGTGAGCTTAACCGACTCTTCGAGGGCGGGCCTGTACTTGTCTTTGGACTGAGGACGCCAACCGAGAACGATAGTTCAACATAGATCTGAATTCCGGCGCTTGACGAGCGTCATTATTTTTATCGACAACGGAAGCAGGGAGAAAAATAATCCTCCACGGTGGATAATTGGGGCCTCCTGAACAACCTCCAAGAATTTACAGGGCAATGAATTAGGTGATAGAATCCCATATACGGCTGCACGGAAACGGGCAATTTCGGCAGAAAACCCGTGCAGACAACGGCCGTGGTGGGAGGGTATGGTGTATCGGAAGCAACAACGTGAGCAGCGAGAGTTTGAGGATTTCCACCTGTCGTTTGGAGGCCGCCTCAGCAGTGACAACCGCTGGGTACACCTGGCAAAGCTGATTCCGTGGGAGCAGATCGAGGTCCGGTATGCCGCGAATTTTCAGTCCCGCACCGGCCCGCCGGCGCTCATCGCGCGGATCGCCGTTGGCAGCCTGATCATCAAAGAGAAGTTGCAGCTCAGTGACGACGAGACGGTGGAGCAGATCCGGGAGAACCCGTACCTGCAGTACTTCCTGGGCTACAAGGCATTCAGTGATGACCGGCCGTTCGACCCCTCGATGTTGGTGCATTTCCGCAAGCGGATCAGCGGTGAGATTCTCTCTGAGATCAACGATCTGATTTTGGCCACGCAATCAGAGGACACCGACGACGATAGCGACGGCGGTCCCCCGGATGATAGACAACCGAACGACGAACCCGAAGGCGATGGTGAGGCGGAAAATGACGGCACCCTTTTGATGGACGCGACCTGCGTTCCCGCCGCCATTCACTATCCGACTGATCTGTCGCTGCTGAACGATGCGCGTGAGATGACCGAAACGATCATCGACACGTGCCACGCACCGGATGTAGGAACGAAGGAAAAGCCCCGCACGTATCGCCGGAAGGCGCGGAAGCAGTATCTGTCGGTGGCGAAGAAGAAAAAGCCCCGCGTGAAAGCGATCAGACGGGCTTTGCGGCAGCAATTGCAGTACATCAGGCGGAATCTGGAGACGATTCGGAGCCAATACGGCTCTGATCTGACGCGTCTGTCGCGGCACCAGTACCGGTCGCTGCTGGTTGTGAGTGAGGTCTACCGGCAACAGCGGAAGATGTACGACGAGAAGACCCATTCGGTACCAGGCCGGATTGTGAGTCTGTCGCAGCCGCATGTGCGCCCGATCGTACGGGGAAAGACGGCGGCTCCCGTTGAGTTCGGCGCGAAGATATCGGCTGCCAAGGTTGGGGACTTCGCGTATCTCGACCGGCTGAGTTGGGACGCCTACAACGAGTCCGGTGATCTTCCGCGACACGTGGACGCGTATCGGCGCCGATTTGGTCACTATCCCAAGACGATACAAGCGGACGCCATCTACAGAACGAGAGAGAATCGGCACTACTGCAAGGAACGTGGCATCCGACTGGGTGGCCCCCCTCTCGGACGACCGAAGAAGAATCCTACACGCGCGGAACGGCACCAAGCCCGCGATGATGAGCGGGCGCGGATCCCGATTGAGGGCGTGTTTGGACGCGGTAAGACGCGTTACTCACTCTCCCGGATTATGGCCAAGCGGCGGGATACGTCGGAAACCACCATCGCCCTGGCATTCCTGGTAATGAATCTGGATACGCTGCTCCGGCAGCTTTCCTTGGCCCTGTTTAGAATCCTGATGTGGCTCTTCGGATATCGTACTCGGAGGCTACTGATCCACCAGATAAGAGCTTGACCCTTCAAGCGGGCCGTTGTTCAGGAGGTCCTAATTGGATGCCCTTGAATATCAAGAATGAACGGGCAAGCTCCTTTAACACGGACCGGGTAGACCACCTCTACCAGGACCCCCACGAGGAAGATGTGCGGTTTCATCTCCATTACGGAGACCTCATCGACTACACCAACCTGATCCGCATCATCCAGGAATTTCAGCTCGACGAGATTTACAGCCTCGGCGCCCAGAGCCACGTTGCGGTCAGCTTTGAGACGCCGGAGTACATAAGGTGCGTATCGCAGGCGTAGCCGAGGAACGCGGCGACAAAAGGGTCGTACCGCAGGACAAAGTCCGAAACAGGTGCGTACCCACTGGAACGCACCGACAGGAAC
>JAQIBO010000263.1 GCA_027859055.1 Spirochaeta sp. | reverse complement strand
ACTTCCCAATCACCAACTGATCGAAAATGACTTCATAAATCTCACCCGGTATCCAATTCGTCGGATGGATTTTGTCGTGACAGTCAGCCCTACAGAAGAGCTGGAGCGCGTGATTGAGGCGCTTGCAGCGGTCGCTGAGAACGTTCCGCAGGTTATGGACGAACCCGCGCCGTTTGTCATGGCCGGAGATTTTGTGGACAACGGGATGACTGTACGGCTTGGAGTCTGGTTTGAGAGGGTTAACTACGTCTCGGTGCGGAATGCGATTGTGAGCGGGATTCAGCAGGTGTTCGTCCAGCGAAACATTCCAATACGTGGTCGGACCATTCAAGTCACGGAATCGGTCAACTCTGGACGCACCCGTCTGCCCATCGTGTGAAACAAGAATGGAAAAGAACCGTTTGACAAAGCGGGCAATGAGTCGCAGAATTCAGGCTATGGCGAGTCGAAATTATCTCACAACAGCCACGTTGAACGAAATCGTTCGTTACGACGATGAGGCGCGATACGAACGGGAGACGATCAGTTTTGAGGGTGCCGTGCGGAAACACCCGTACGATACCAGCAAGTTTCTTCTGATAACGCACCCGGGAGACGCGGACTCGCACTTCTATGAGTTTCGCGTCGCCGATGTCGTTCGTGCACACGATATCAGCCAGGTTGTCAGCGAAAACGGCGAAACGGTACAACTGATGGAATTGCGCGTTCGGAAGGGATCCCACGGCATCGAGATGAAGCCGTTTCAAGTATCCTGAAGCAACGGAGAAACAACCCCGCTCCTGTTGACAGAACCGACCGAAAACCGGTAGTATCCGCTCATTCACGTGATCCCCTGTAGCTCAGTTGGTAGAGCGGGTGACTGTTAATCACCAAGTCGTTGGTTCGAGTCCAACCGGGGGAGCTTTTTAATTCGCACCGAGCGGGTATCGCTGGGTGCGTGCCTGTATAAAGTCAGTAACAGTTTTTTCGGTATCCACAGACACATCGACAAACTCACACGCGATCGTTTCAGAGATACGAATGATCTCAAGACGTATGGGAATGGTCTCCGTTCCAATACGGAGGGAGGCCATCGTCAGAAACGCGTGGGGATCCAACTCGTGGAGAACGTTCTCATCATCCGGGCGGAGTCGAAGGCCGCCGGCGGAAATATCCACGACGGTGGCATAGACGAACCGAAAGGTGTACGGATTCGTGAACACACATTGAACCTCGTCTTTCCTGGAAGGCAGATAACGGGTATTACGACGGACGTCGATCGACTGGTGATAGCGCGCGATGATCCCACGAATGCGTTCAATCGTCTGATCACTGGTAAGGTCCTCATCAAGGACGGCGTTCACCTCCAGGTGTTCCGCCTTTTCCGCCTCCTCTTCAGAAAAACCCTCGTTTATCAGAAGGACGAAGATCGTTTCGTGTCGGGTAAACGCGTTTCGCAGGTACATGACAAACGGCTTCCAGTGGCGCGGGAAGTCAGTTGAGGCGAACAGGACGATTTCCGGTTGAATTTCTTCAATATTGTCCATCGCCTTTATCGGGTTATCGTAATGAATCACGTCGGCCTGTTGAAAACTGAAACTGCGTTCGAGAAACGGCTTCAGCGCCGGTGTCTCACTGACCAACATCATTTTCATTGCGGAAGCGCCTCATTGGGAAGGTTTGTCACGCTGTATCCGATGATCTCCCAAAAGCCGTTGCGGCGCTCAAGTTGGTATGTGTAGCGTTTTCGTTCCCGGTAGCGATCGAAATCGAAATTCAGTTCAGCCACGACGGTTCCTTCTGTTGGACGATAGGAAGTTTCAATAATTCGATACGAGTCAGGTACAACGGTAAGCGCCGTGTCGGCCGGTTCAGACGCATTGCGGAGCTCCTGCCGATATTCGTCAAGCATCTCCCGTTGTGCCGCCTCGCTGGCTCCGCGGGTATATCGCCGGTCCCGGGCGTCACTCTGCCGAAACAGCTTTTCAACGTTGAGATACAGGAAAAAGCGATCCCAGTTACCCTGGCGCCGCGCCTCTATCATGTAGCTGACCGTCTCATCCGGTGGTAGTTGCCGGCGTTGCAGCTGTTGTTCCGCCACCGCGACAAACCGTTCCTGTGTGCGCCGTTCCGGTGTTTCTCCCGGCCGAATCGAGACGGTGACGGGGTTGGAAACGAGCACATCCTGGTCAGCTACGGAAATAAGCTCAGGGTAGAAACGTGTTTCGAGGGTATACAGGCCCGGCCTGTTGGGGGTGACATAATCGGTCAGGCGTTCTACGAAACTGAAACGGTCTCCCGGTTCAAGACTGATCGTCCGGTAAAAAACTTGATTGAGTTCTCCGGGTATGATACCGTCTTCTTCGGCTTCAACCGGAGCGTTGCTTTCGTCGCGCATGACAAATTCCAGGTTGTACGCCCGGTCGTCAGCAAGCTGGAACCGGTGCGTCCGGGCGGTTTCGTTTTCGATTGTTATGTACAGCTCAATTACGCTGTCGGGAAAATAGATTTCCTCGTTGTGAAGACGGGTAGTGACAGACAACTGTTGTGCCGGTGCGTGCGTTGCGGCCAGGAGGAACACGAGCAGTCCGGGGAGAAGTAACTGTTTTAATCCTAACACCATAGAGCTCCTATTATTATGTCGGCTACTCAGCACAAAACCTTACTCTACGACCAATTAACCTCACGTCTCAAGGATCACCGCGGGTTCCGGGATCTGCTGGGACGACTGGGTGCCGGTACTTTACCCGTTTCCGTTCGTGGCGCCAAGGCCGGTTTCATCGGGTATCTCGTGACACGCTTGTATCGGAGTGCAGAGCATCCGATCCTGATTGTGGTTCCGAATGAAAGTGAAGTCACCGGCGTTCAAACCGATCTGCGTCTGTTCGGTGTTGAATCGGTCGTTTTGCCGTCCTGGGGAACGAGCGCATATGCCGACCCATCTGAGACTACTGCTGTCTGGGGGCAGCGGATGCGCGGTCTTGTGGAGTTGTACCGGGGGACTTCGGGAGTTGTGATCGCGCCGCTGCGGGCGATCAGCCAGAACCTTCCGTCTCCGGATTTTCTTGATACCGGCATATTTCGGCTGGAAACGGGCGCCAGCATCGATCCGCACCGAATTGCCGAACGCCTGGTCGGGATGGGTTACTGGCGCGTCCCGCGCGTGTCGGTACACGGAGAGTTTGCCCTCCGCGGGGAAGTGCTGGACCTCTTTTTATCCGGAGCGGATGATCCGACCCTTGTTGTATTTGATTTCGACGAGATATCCGAGATCAGGTTTTTTGACCCGGACTCGCAGGTGTCAACGCGGACGGTTTCCTTTATCGAGGTGTACCCGATGCGGGAGATTCTGTGGACCGAAGAATCTGTCGACGAGTTGCGCGAACAGGCTGCCTCGTGGCCGGAAGTTCGCCCGCGGGCGCAGGATCTGGCCGCATTTGATATCTCCGGAGCGGAGTTGCCCGCTCCGTACTGGGCTGCGGCGCTCAATGAAGGCTCGACAATTGTCGACTACCTGCACCGATCCACACGGATCGTGTGGCTTGATCGGCAGCGACTTGTCGCCGCATCGGAGAGTTTCCGAAAAGAGTACGAGACTGTCTTCGCCGAAGAGCACTTCCGTCGAGCTCTGCCGCGTCCGGACCGCGTGTTTGTCGACGGCGAGGAGCTGATGACCAGAAGCTCCGCCCGCTCCGTCGTTTTTGAGTCCCTCGTTGATTCAACGGATGCCGGAGCTATTCGGTTCAGTTGCGATCCGCCACGGTCGTTTTTCGGAAACATCGCCTACCTGAAAGAAGAGCTTTCGAACCTGATCGCCGGCAGGAACAAAGTGTTTATCCTCGCCGACACGGAAGCTCAGCAGAAACGGATCGCGTATCTTTTGGGCGAATTTGAGCTTACCGTGGTTACCGGGCACATCTCCGCCGGTTTCGCACTTCCGGAAGAGCGGATCGTCGTCATTCAGGAAAACGAGATATTCGGGCGACGCAAACGTGCCCCGGCGAGCCTGAAAAAAGCGGAAAGCACACCGATTGAGACGTTTGTCGAACTGGACGAGGGTGACTATGTCGTCCACGTGAACTACGGAATCGGGATGTTTCGTGGCATTCAACGCATGACCGCTGCGGGAAACGAACGGGATTACATCAAGCTGGAGTATGCCGACGGGGAGTCGGTCTTTACGCCGATAGAACAGGTCAACCTGATTCAGCGCTATATCGGTTCCGGCGGTAACCCACCTCGCCTGGACAAGATAGGCGGGAAGAGCTGGGAAAAGCGCAAATCGACGGTCAGAAAAAACGTTGAAGACCTTGCGGATCGCCTGATTCAGCTGTACAGCCGCAGACAGCAGGTGAAGGGATATGCGTTTCCACCGGATACGGAGTGGCAACTCGAGTTTGAATCTGCGTTTCCCTATGAGGAGACGGAAGATCAACTCCGGTGTATTTCCGAAATAAAGCTCGATATGGAACGCCCTCAGCCGATGGACCGGCTGGTCTGCGGAGACGTGGGATACGGAAAAACCGAGTTGGCACTCCGCGCGGCGTTCAAAGCGGTGATCAGCGGAAAACAGGTTGCGTTCCTCGCACCAACAACGATTCTTGCGGAACAGCACTACGAAAACATGCAGGAACGGTTCGAACGTTTTCCGGTCAAACTGGAGATGATGTCACGCTTTGTCGACAAGAAGCGCCAGCGGAAAACCGTGGACGGCGTCGCCGCGGGAGAGGTGGACATTATCATCGGTACCCATCGAATCCTTCAGAAGGACATCCATTTCAGGGATCTCGGTCTTCTGATAATCGATGAGGAACAGCGGTTTGGCGTCAAGGCCAAAGAGCGCCTGAAAGAGCTGAAAACGAGTGTGGACAGCCTCACCCTCACTGCCACACCGATCCCGCGTACGCTGCATATGTCGCTTCTCAAAATCAGAGACATGTCGCTCCTGACAACACCACCACACAATCGGCATCCGATTCAGACGACGATTGCCGAGTTCAATGAGGAACACGTGGCAACGGCGATCCGTCGGGAAGTGGAGCGGGGCGGGCAGGTGTTCTTTTTGCACAACCGCGTTCAGACCCTTGAAAATGTGGCGGAATTTGTTCAGAAACTGGTCCCGGAGGTTATCGTTGAGTACGCCCATGGACAGATGAGCGCCCACGAGCTTGAAGACGTGATGCACCGCTTCATTCACGGAGCGTTTCACGTGCTGGTGGCAACGACGATTATTGAGAACGGCATTGATATCCCGAACGTAAATACGATCATTATCGATCGGGCGGATATGTACGGAATCTCCCAGTTGTACCAGCTGCGCGGGCGCGTTGGCCGAAGTGACAAGGTTGCCCATGCGTATCTGATTTACCCGGAACAACGCGCGCTTTCGGAGTTGGCGATGAAGCGCCTCCAGATCATCAACGACTTTACCGAGCTGGGAAGCGGCTTCAAGATCGCCCTCAAAGACCTCGAGGTGCGTGGCGCCGGAAATCTCCTCGGGAGCCAGCAAAGCGGAGATATCCTCTCCGTCGGGTTCGATCTGTACCTCAAATTGCTTGAGGAGGCGATCGAGCGGCGTGGTGAAGAACCGGAAGAGTCCCGCGATGAGGTGTATCTCGAACTGGAGTACAGCGGGTTCATCCCGTCGGAGTATATTGAAGAGCCGATGGAAAAGATGGAAGTGTACAAGAAGATCGCCTCGGTTGGTACCGAATCACAACTGGAGGCGCTGGTGGGGGAGATTGAAGACCGCTTTGGCCCTATGCCGGACGAGGTGCAAAGTCTCCTGGCGTTGTCGGAAATACGGATCCTTGCCCGACGGCTGAAGATCGCTTCGATGAAAGAGCGACGCGGAGAGATGCACATCGAGTTTGGAAGCGTCGCGTCGATCTCGGTTGACCGAATCCTGTCGCTGATCGGAAACTCCGGGGGAGCTGTTCGTCTTGATCCGAAACAGCCGAACATTTTGATTCTCGATACCGGGAAAGTTGGTCTGAAAGAAAAGTCGGAGTTCATCCGCGGCAGACTGGTGCAACTTCTGTAGAACCCACCTGAAGAAAATCCCTGTAAGGAATACCGATGAGCGAATCAACCCTGGGACAGATAAAGAGCTTTGTTATCCGGACAAGCCGGATGAGTCCCGCGCAGAAGCGGGGCTGGGAACGATACGGGGACCGGTTTATCGTCCCGTTCAATGGGGATACCGTCGTCTCACAAACTGCGTTTTTCCCGGAGGGTGATCCCGGGCGCGCGGTGAAACTCGATATCGGATTCGGCATGGGACGGGAACTTGCGACACTGGCGGAGAATGAACCGGAAACCGACTTTATCGGTGTAGAGGTTCACCGCCCAGGGGTCGGCCGTCTTTTACTGGATCTTGGAGAACGGAACCTGGATAACGTGCGTATCGTTCCGCACGACGCGGTTGAGGTGTGCCGCTTCATGCTGGCGGCAGAGTCGGTTGACGCGGTACATCTGTTTTTTCCGGACCCGTGGCCAAAAGCACGCCATGCGAAACGACGGCTTGTCCGTTCAGGATTTCCCGAATTGATCAGTCGTGTTTTAAAACCGACAGGTTATCTGTACATGGTGACAGACTGGGAGGAATACGCGATTCAGATGCGGGAGATCATGGAATCAACCGCGCTTTTTCAAAACAGATATACCCGTGAGCATCGCTTCGCGCCGCCACAGTCGTGGCGCCCGCAGACCGCGTTTGAAAGGAAAGGGCTGGCCAAGGGACACCGGATTTACGAACTGATTTACGATCGACTGAGCGGGGTCTGAATATTCCGGCATCTGAATCATTCCAGTGGTCACAGATGGATCTGATATGCTATTCTGACCCTGAATTTATGAATATTGACACATTTTTGGACGAAAACAGCGGTCGGGCGGATCGACGAAACAGCATCGACCCGTTGCTGCATAAGCGCTTCAACACCAAGCGCGGTTTACGCAACGAAGACGGAACGGGTGTTCTCATCGGTCTGACCGAGATCGGCGAGGTCCACGGCTATGTGATCGATGATCAGGAACGTGTTCCCGACCACGGGAAACTGTGGTATCGCGGACACAGTATTAACGAGATCGTCAGGGGATTCCAGGCGGAGCACCGCTTCGGGTTTGCCGAAACCAGCTATCTGCTTTTGTTTGGCGATCTGCCCACTACCGACGAACTTGCCGTGTTTTGTAAGGTGATCGGTGACCTGCGGACGCTTCCACGGAGCTTCACCGAAGACATGATTCTTCGCGCTCCCAGTAACGATATCATGAACAAACTGGCGCGCTCAGTCCTTGCGTCGTACTCGTACGACACCGACCCTGAAGGACTGTCTATTTCCAACGTGTTGCGGCAACTGATGGAACTGATAAGTCGTTTCCCCACGATGGTTGCCTACGGCTATCAGGCGCTGCGGCACTACTATCACGGAGAGAGCCTCTACATTCACAGTCCCGAGCCGGATAAATCGACAGCGGAGAACCTGCTCAGTCTTATTCGACCAACCCAGGAATTCACCGCACTTGAGGCGGACACGCTGGATCTGTCACTTGTTCTTCACGCGGAACACGGCGGCGGAAACAACAGCGCGTTTACGATACATGTGGTGTCATCGGCGGCAACGGACACGTACAGCGCCGTCGCCGCTGCGGTGGGGTCTCTCAAGGGCAGTAAACACGGCGGGGCCGCAGCGCGCGTGCGCGGCATGATGACCGACATCAAGGAACACGTGAGTGACTGGTCGGATGAATCCCAGGTGGAGAGCTATATACGCAAGATCCTTCGGAAAGAGGCGTATGACCACAGCGGCCTGGTCTACGGCATTGGACACGCGGTGTATACCCTCTCGGATCCCCGCGCGGTCTTGTTGCAGGAAAAGGCGCGTGAGCTGGCTGCGGAAGCCGGCCATGAAGATGAATACGAGTTGTACCGTCTTGTCGCTGAGATCACCCCGCGGGTGTTTCAGGAAGAAAAACAGACCGACCGGACTATCGCGCCAAACGTCGATTTCTACTCCGGATTCGTCTATTCGATGCTGGGAATTCCGGTGGAACTGTTCACGCCGATTTTTGCGATCGCCCGCATAGCCGGGTGGGCCGCTCACCGCCTCGAGGAGATCGTCAGCGGTGGCCGCATTATCCGACCGGCGTACAAGAATGTGGTTCCTCACCGGGGGTACGTTCCGATGAAAGACCGCACCCCCGGAGATCTTTAATCCTCTACGTGTTCGTAACTTGACGCCGCGATAATCTCCTCGGCGATCTTGCCCTGGACCGGATCGTAATGGTCAAAGCTCATCTCGAAACTGCCGGTACCGGCGGTCATCGATTTCAGGTCGATCGCGTAGCGAAGCAGCTCCGCCTGGGGAACAAGCGCATCGATCTCCACGATACCGCCACCAAGCTGATCCTGCCCCAGTACGCGGCCACGTTTGGAACTCAGGTCCGAAAGCACATCCCCGAGGTACTGGTCCTCTACAAAAACCGCGAGTTTCATCACCGGTTCCAGCAGCACCGGCCCGCATGATTCCATCGCCTGGCGTAACGCCCCGCGCGCCGCGATCTTGAACGCCATCTCGGATGAGTCGACGGGGTGTTCCTTTCCGTCAAAGAGCACAATCCCGACGTCCCGGGCGGGATAGCCGGCCAGGACACCGTGCTCCATCGCCTCGTGAAATCCCTTTTCAATTCCCGGGACATACCCTTTAGAAACTGAGCCGCCTTTGATCTCGTTTGCGAACTCGTACTCCTGTCCGCGGTCCAACGGCCGGACGCGGATATGAACCTCGCCGAACTGTCCGTGACCCCCGGACTGTTTTTTATGGCGGTAGCTGGTTTCCGTCGATTTGGTAATCGTCTCCCGATAGGCGACCCGGGGCGGACGCGTTTCAACTTCAATTTTCTGGCTTGCCTTGATCTTGTTCAGAATCGTGTTGATATGAAGCTCACCCATCCCGGCAATGACCGTCTCGTGAGTCTCCGGATCAAAGGTGACCGTAAACGTCTTGTCCTCTTCGGTGACGCGAACGAGTTGCTCGTTCAGTTTGTCCTCATCCTTCTTGCTCTCCGCCGAAATCGCCAGACTGTACACCGGCTGTGGCAATGCCAGCGGTCGGAAGTGGGTAAAAACATCCGGAGCGTGCAGGGTATCGTTGGTATGGGCGTCAGCGATCTTGGCCATGACACCGATGTCTCCTGCCACCAGTTCACTGACTTCGGTGAGTTTCTTACCAAGAGCGGTAAAAATCTTGCCCGCCTTGTGT
>JAQIBO010000255.1 GCA_027859055.1 Spirochaeta sp. | reverse complement strand
GATACGAATGGTTACGCGAAATCTACGAGAGTGAAACCGGTCGTCAGCGGATCGAGACGGTTGAAAAGCTGCGCCCCGTCGCCGACGATCTCGGCGCGAGCCTGGCACAACTGGCTCTGGCGTGGGCGTTGAAGAACCCCAACGTCAGTACCGTTATCACCGGCGCGTCCAAAGCGGAGCAGGTCAAAGAAAACATGAAAGCGCTTGATCTGCAGGACAAACTCACGCCGGAGATCATGACGCGCATCGACGATACCCTTGGGAACCGGCCCAAGCCGCCGCGCACCTGGCGCTGAGCCCGAGGTTCAGGCGCGAAGGTGCCTGTCTGAGCGGCGCAAAAAAAGAAAAAGGACCGCGCTTGTCGCCGGAAACACGGCGATGAGCGCGAACATCGCCGCGAAACCCATCGCCTCAACCACGTACCCGCCGATGATCGCGCCGGTGAACACCGCCAGTCCCAGCCCAAGGGCGTTGAACACGGTTACCGCGGTTCCGCGACGCGACCGGGGAGCCACTCGGTTCACATAGGCGATACCGGCACTGAGCATCAGCCCGAAAGAGAACGCGTGAAGCGTCTGCACGATGACCACCAACGGTACTGACGGGTGGATCGCGTACAGAAGTAATCGGACCGCCATCGTGGCACCGGCGACACTCAGGAGCGTTCCCGTACCGAAACGCTGTATCAGCCGACCCGAAAAGAATATAACCGGAATCTCGCTGACGGCGGCGATCGCCCAGAACAGGGTGACCGCCTGAATTCCGAGCACCTCTCGAAGGTACAGTGAAAAGAACGAGTTGTACGCGCCAAACGCAACGTTTCCGATCCCGATGAGAAGGATCACCAACCACAGAGACGCTGGAATCGCCGGGCCGTCGGGCACGGGGGACGTCGCTTCGGCAGGTTGAGCCCCGCCGCCCGCGGGGCTCGTGTGATCCTGGTTGCCGGCCTGGTGCAGCATCGGCGGATCCGGCTGTTCCGACGGGTCCGGTTGCGGCGGTGGCACGAGAAGCACCGTCGCGGAAAAGAGCGCGATCGCCGTGAGAAACGCGATCACCATCGACGAGGCGCTGGCGGTATCCACAAGGGACAAAAGGGGGATCGCGAGTCCGGCTACCGCAAATCCGATACTCCCGAATACGCGAACATACCCGTACTGTTCCTGCGGCGAGACGAGAACCGTTCCCGCAACTGCGTCGGTGAGGGGGACACTCGTTTTCAGGAGAAATCCCGCCGCCCCGGAGATCAGCACCGCCGGTAAAAGTGACCATTCAGCCAGGAGGAGCGCGAAAAAGACACCCGCCCCAAGAGTGCTGCCGATCTTGAGCTCCCGGAACCGACCGGTTTTGTCCGCTATCCGGCCGAAAAACATCGGTCCGGCGACCCCGCAGATTTCAAAAAAACCGATGAGGAGCCCAACTTCCTTTGGAGAGTATCCCGAGGCGGCGAGAAAGAGTTGATAATGCGGCACGATCACCGCATACATCGCAAACACGAAAAAATAGTACGCTCGCAGTGAGTTCACTGGGGGCCTTTCTCGTCTGGGATCTGCACCTCATCCGGGAATCGCGTCTCGCCTGTCGCCTGAGTGTGATCCCCGGCCGAAGGTGTCGAATCGGTGGATGAGGGTTTCCGTGTGCGAGGCTTGGGGGGCTTACCCGCTTTCGCCGGTTTTTCCGCGCGCGGCGGCTTGGACCGCGGCCGTCGCAACATGTTGTAACTCATAATCGTTGTACGCGGAACGGTGCGGTACGACGCTTTGGCACCCCGAACGAGAAATTCCGGGACGCGGCGCAGGCGAAGCAGACCGAATGCAAGGTACAGAACCAGGACGGCAGCAATGAAGAAATACAGCATCGCCGGACCAAAGCGCCCCATGAGCATTGCGGCAAACAGCGGTCCCAGCATCGAACCGAGTCCATAAAAGACATACAACGCGCTGGCAGCCTCGATCATCTCGTCGCTCTGCAGCTGGTCGTTCACCGTGGCCAGGGCCAGTGGGTACAGGGGCATCATGAATCCGCCGAGTAAAAATCCCACGACGAGCATATACGTTCCCATTCCACCGGCAACGGTCAGGCCGAGCGCTGCGGCAGTACCAACCGCGGAACTCACGATCAGTGCCACCCGGCGGTCTTTGTTGTCTGATATCCACCCCAATGGCAACTGGAGGGCGATCGTTCCCATGGCGATGACCAGCAGTAACAGACCGATCGAACCATCAGATAACCCGATCGTCTGCGCGTAGCGCGGTGTCAGTGTGACGTGGGCACCGATAACGGCACCACTGATCACCACACCGGAGGCACCGAGGGGCGATTTCCGAAACATGCCGGCCAGGCGGATATTGATCCGCGTGACCTGCGGATTGCCGCTCACCCGGGCCAGACCGATAGGAAGGACGCACAGCGAGACCAGTATCGAGGTAATGCCGAACAGTTGGAAATCCCCCGGCGAGAATACCGCCAACAGCGGTTGGGTTGCGCCGTTTGCGGCCAGAAAGACGATGCCGTACAGCGAAAGAATCCGTCCCCGGCTGCGGTTTGGCGCCGACACGTTCAGCCAGCTTTCCACGACAACGAGCACGATCGCCAGGCACATCCCGTGGACGAGGCGGAAGATGATCCACCACGCCGGAGAGATGAGAAGCACGTGGGCAAGCGACGACGCCGATGCGAGGGACGAGAACGCCGCAAACGTCCGGACGTAGCCGACGTTCCTGATCATCAGGAGCGCGAGGAACGATCCGCCGAGAATCCCGGCGTAATAACTGGCGCTTACCAGACCGATCGCCTGTTCGGAGAAACCCTCCAGACCGGCGCGCAACGTTACGGCCGTTGTTTGCAGCGCCGACCCGCTCGCCAGAAGGAAGGTACTGAAAAAGATGGCGGTGATCGTGGTTATCGGGCTTTCTACCGGCGCCGTGACCGGGGCGAGATGGTGCGCCTGTTCGCTCATTAAGGCGTGCTACCACACATTTTCGGTTGAATCAATAGCTCGGAAATTCCGCCACCGCTGCGGCGTGGATTTCGAGTGCGGCGTGCCCCTCAGGGCTCAACGTGTACCACCCGCGGGATACCCGGTCAAACCAGCCGTAGTGGTTGGCCGCAAGGATTCTCCCACACTCTTCGGGCCCACCGCGTCGGCGGATGTCCCGGGGACGCAACGCTGTTTCGTCTCTAAGGATCACCGCGGTGCGCAGCGCCCGCTGACGATAGGCGGTGTACCGCAACGTGTTCCCGGTGATCCCCCCGCGGTCCAGTTCAGCATACCGGTGGTCGACCTCCCGGAGAATTGCAATCCGATTCCGAGGCCGCCGCCGCGGGGCAAACTCCCGGGGGTGAAGCACGGGCTCCACCCGCGTGCCGGTTCGCAGAACGCGTACGTACAGGAGGCCCAATTCAAGGCGGCGCAGCGTGGCCAGCGTCCGCCGGGCGTTGCGTAACCGCCCGGCTGCGCCGCTGAGTGGTACCGCCAGGTACACACTGTCGGAGATCTCTTTCCGGCGGACCCCCTGATTCACCAGATCGAGGCTCATCCGGGTCTTCATTTCGATAATTGTCAGGGTCTCCGGGTCATCAGGGCGGGTCGCAACCAGGTCGCAGTCGCGCACCTCAGCTGAAACGACGTATCCCTGACCGGTCAGCCACGTTCGGATCGGATCGAATAACTCCTCTTCCTTCATATCGATTCCAAGGTTATCATAGAAATATCGACAAAAACTGTGTATCTTCTACAGGTAAGCGGTGTTTGAAATTCGACAAATAGAATCCCAAGTGAGGAGAATATGTATTTAGAAGCGTTTATTCGCCGTGTGGCAGTGGTTGTTCTCGTGTTAGTGGCGACGCCTGTCGTCGTTTTTGCTGGTGGAGCAGGGGAGGAGGAAGCTACGCGCCTCGAAATACCCTCGCAGCCACGGCAGTACATATCTCCCGAAAACGGGGACGGCGTCCAGGATCAACTCAAGCTACCGTTCTCTGACGTTGTTGTCCCCGCCGAGGATCTGGTGATCGTTGAGTACAACCTGAGTATTTTTGATGGCGACGGTGGACTCGTATCACTTACCCGGGAGCAGGAAGAGGAGCGGCGTGGGTTCTTCGGTAATCTTTTCGGCGGAGAAAAGCCTCGCGTCGAAGTGCCGGAATCCCTGACGTGGGACGGCAGGTGGAACGTCCCCGACGAGGCGCTTCCCTCCGGTGTCAGCAACGGCGATATGGTGGAAGACGGTGAGTACACGTATCAGCTCACCATTATCGACGATGCCGGGAATTTCAGCCGCAGCGCACCGTTTGCGGTAACGGTAGACAATACCCCGCCGGAAATCGGTGAGTTCACTGAGCCGCGTTACACCGTCTTTTCACCGAATGGCGACGATGTCCGCGACGAAATCGGGATTCCTCTGCAAGGTTCCCGGGAGCTCCGCTGGAACGTTGAAATCAGGGACCAGGAGGGTGACACCGTCTTTACCCGCGTCTACGAAAATGAAAATGTCCGCCGCCGTGACCTTGATCCGTCACCGCCGGAGACGTTTGTATGGGACGGCAGCACGGGAACGGCGGAGGAACCGGGAGAGATAGCTCCCGAGGCAAACTATACCCTCGTTCTAGAGGGGACCGACCGGGCTGGTAACAGTACCGAGGCGGAACACCCTGCGGAGATCGTTCTCAGTCTGACCGCGGCGGATCTGACGATTCGGCCCGCCGACGGGAACAACGCCTTTTCTCCGAACGGAGACGGGCGGCGAGATCAGCTTGCCCTCGAGATGGAATCCACCGATGCGGATTCAGTCCGCGAGTGGCGCCTTGAGGTATACAACGGGCAACAGGTGGTTCGGAGCGAGGGTGGTGCCGGTGCACCGCCGGCGCAGTGGCGATTTGATGGCCGCCGGGAAGACGGAACGATGCTCGGCGAGGGTACCGTTCAGCTTCTGGTGACCGCGGATATGGTTAACGGGACCACGGTGACTTCGGAGCCGCTGGATGTCATCATCGATACCACGGCACCGCAAATCAGCGTTTCTGCGGATACTGCACCGGCGGAAACGCCGAACGGCCGGCCCCTCGCGTTTGGTGCCGGTGATAAACAGCGTGTCGAAGCGTCGGTACGCTATGAAACGGGTATTCCCTGGGAGTATCGCATCAGCCAGGACGGTGTGCCGGTCTTTTCCGGTACGGCGGAGCAGGCGGCCGAGGAGCTGGGTATTCGTCCGGGCTCCCCCCCGCGCAACGGCATGGCTGAACTGTCCCTGGCGTGGAACGGCGTGGCCCTCGACACCGGTGGTGCCGCCCGGGACGGACTCTATGAACTGGTGCTGACCGGTGAGGACCGGGCGGGTAACCGCCTGGAATCGCGCCCCTATCGGGTGCTGAAGGACGGTCGCCAACCCAACGTCAGGCTGACCCTTGAGGGGGAGCATCTTTCCCCGCTTTCAGACGGGCCGTTTGGATCGGTTAATTTCCGCACCGAATACGGTGCGGCGGACATTATCGCCGAGTTTCTCTTTGAGATAATTAACGAGGATGACCGGCTCGTGCGCAGTGAGTACAAGCGCCAGCCGTTTGATGCGTTCGAATGGAACGGCGTGACCAACGGCGGGACCGTCGTGGCCGATGGGACGTACCGCGGACGTCTGCGCGTGATCTACCAGAACGGCCACATCGCGGAGAGCGGTACCGTTGGCCCCGTGCGGGCGGACCGGACCGCGCCTCGCATTCGCCGGTTGACGGTGGAGCCGCGCCGCTTTTCTCCTGACGGTGACGGTGAGAACGACATGGTTACGATCAGTCAGGAGGTTGTCCCCGGTGATGACTGGACCGGAGAAATTCGCACTGAAGAGGGCGATGTCGTGTTACGTCGGACCTACCGTGACACGGTGGAGCCGATCGAATGGGACGGTCGCGGAGCCGACGGCGAACTGCTGCCTGACGGCGATTATCGCTACGTTCTGAGCGCGACAGATGATGCGGGGAACGCAACGCAGGATGACGTGCTTATGTCGCTGAGTACGGAACCGATCGTATTGCCGGACCCGGAGATGCGCATCTCCCTGCGGCCGAATCCGTTCAGTCCCGATGGCGACGGTGTCGATGACACCATCACGATCGGTCTCAATCTGGAGAGCGAAACGGAGATCCTTTCGTGGGACGCCACAATCGTCGATCATACGGGACGAACGTTCCGCACATTCAGTGGCGAAGGAAATCCGCCGCGCCGGATTCGCTGGAACGGACGCAGTGACAGTGGCGAACTCGTCGAATCGGCGTTTGATTATCCGTTTGAGATCACTCTCCGGGACGATCAGGGCAACGTGGTAACGGAAGAGGCAACGATTGCGACGGATATCCTGGTCTTCCAGGAAGCGGACGGCCGCCTCCGGATTCGCATTTCGAGTATTCACTTTGCCGGCAATACGGCGGACCTCTTCGCCAGTGACGATGAACAGTTGAACCGCAACCTGGATACGCTCCGGCGCCTGGCACGGATACTCAACAAATATCCCGATCGGGACATTATCGTCGAGGGCCACGCCGCGCACATCTACCTGGAAGACCCGGCGATGCGGCGCGAACAGGAATCGGTGCTCATTCCGCTTTCCCGGGCACGGGCAGAGGAAGTGATGCGGGCGCTTATCATTCTGGGCGTTGACCGGAACCGGATGACCGTTGAAGCGTACGGTGGAGATCGCCCGGTGGTACCGCACAGTGACCGGGAAAACATGTGGAAAAACCGGCGGGTAGAGTTTCTGCTGCACCGGGAAGGGCGATAGGCGCCCCGAAAGAGGGGGCGGGAACTTGCCGCGGTGGGGCCGGATGTACTATACTCCGGCCTCGACCACGGGTAGCGACCCAACAGGAACAACGAGGAGACACGAATGTCGAAAGCACATCGGGGACGACCCCTGAAAGAAGAAACGCCGAACTCAGGACGTGGCAAGTGCCCGATCACCGGACGCACCGGCGTAAAACTCCTGTACGAACATGAAATCGACGGGAAAAAGGTGATGATTTCCAAAATCGGAAAGGCAACACTTGCAAACCAGAAGAAACGCGAGGCGGCTACCGCTTCGGCGTAATCGGTGGATTGGCCATCGGTTTAACGACTGGTTTCGTATCGGCGGCGGTATCGCCGCGGCACGGAAGAACGGGCACCGGCTTGCGGGGTGTCCGTTTTTTTATGCGTGCGCCCGGCAGGGCGCACTGCTTGGAGGTGGAAGTCCTCTACAGACCCGGCAGGGGGAACTGTTAGCAACCGGCAAGGGTGTCCATCGCGAGGTGGAATCTGAAGGAAGCCGTAGCAAAACACCGACCT
>JAQIBO010000150.1 GCA_027859055.1 Spirochaeta sp. | reverse complement strand
TCTTCCGCCGCAAACCACTGGGCGTCCATCGCCAGCAGTTGCTCCCGAAACGATTGCAGCCGGAACTCGGCGGGCGTCGGAAGCGTCATATCATTCCTGTTCATCGGAAGCCTCCCGGGACGCCGCTGCCATTTCCGGCGTACTCGGAGATGCCGGAAAACACCGTCTGAATTTGATAGAACGCGTAATCGATAATCGCCTCAAACGCCTCCACGAGAAACGGTAGAATCAGGAATATGATCAGGAACGCCAGGCCGATCGCCGCGGGGAACCCGAGCATCAGCAGGTTCATCTGGGGCGCCGCCTTCCCGAAGAGCCCCATCGTGATTTGCAGAAGAAAAAGCGTTCCAAGGATCGGAAACGCCAGGACAAGACTCTGTTGAAAGAGGCCCCCCAGGCTGGTGCTGAGCATGGTGAACAGGTCACCACGGGCTCCAGCGAGATCTACGGCGCGCATCGCGGTAAACGAGCCCAGCACCCCGTGAAGAAAGATCCGTTGCAACCCCGCGGACATCACAAACACCATCAGGGCGATCATGTTGAGAAACTGCCCAACCAAAGGAATCTGAATCTGCGCCATCGGGTCGAACACCTGGGAGGCGCCAAACCCCATCTGCAGTGAGAAGAACTGCCCCGCCAGCTGGAACACCGCGAACATCACGACCAAAAAGAGGGCCGTGATAATTCCGATCAGGATCTCTCCCACCGCCAGAAGGATAAACCCAAGCACAGTCGGTGGCACCGAATACCCGGACGCGACCACCGTAGGGAGTACGGCGAACCCGGCGAAAAACGTGATCGCAACCCGGGCGATGCCGGGAATCGCCTGGGAGGAAGTGATCGGGGCAACCCGGAGCAACGCATAGATCCGCACAAACACGAGAAAGAAAAGTGGTGCGTTCTGTGCGATCGTCTCCAGTACCATCAGCCTGCCATTTGCGGAATCTGTTGAATCAGGTTCACCGTGTACTGCACCAGCATCTGCATCATCCAGGGGCCGAAAAAGAGGAGCGACAGCAGTATCGCCGCGATTTTCGGTACAAATGTGAGCGTCTGCTCCTGTATGCTGGTTGTCGCCTGAAAGATGCTGACGACCAGTCCCGTCACCATTGCGATGATCAACGCCGGTGCCGCAACGATCAGGAGTTGAAAAATACCGGTACGAAACATCGTCACCGCGAATCCCAGGTCCATCAGAATCCTCCAAAGCTGGCGACCAGCTGTTCAATAATGAGGTTCCACCCGTCCACAAGAACAAAGAGGATCAATTTGAACGGAAGCGAAATCATGATCGGCGGCAACATGATCATACCCATCGACATAAGAGTGGATGCGGTGATCATGTCCACGATAATAAACGGAATGAACAAGAGGATCCCGATCTTGAACGCGACGGTGAGCTCGTGAAGGATAAATCCGGGTATCAGAACGTGGGTCGGAACGTCTGCCAGCGTCCGCGGCTGTCCGAGCCCGGCGATCCGCATAAACAGCGCAACGCTCGAGGGATCCCGCTGCATCTGTCGGAACATAAACACCCGGATCGGCTGTTCAAACCGTTCGTACGCCTCGCCAAGACCGATCTCACCTTCCTGCAGCGGAACATAGGCGTCTTCGTACATCTCGGTAAAGGTGGGCCACATCAGGAACAGCGTAAGAAAGAGCGCGATCCCCAGCAGCACCTGCGTCGGCGGCACTTGCTGCAACGACAACGCCCGTTTCACAAAGTCCAGGACGATCGCAATCCGCAGAAAGCTGGTCATGATGATAATCATCGACGGCGCCAGACTCAGCACCGCGAGCATCAACAGAAGGCGCAGCGAGAGGGCCACTTCGGCGCCGCCATCGGGGCCGCGTAGCTGCAGGTCAACGAAGGGAATCTGCAGCGCCGTCTCCCCGTCCGCGGGATCGAGAAGCGGATCATCAAGCGTGTTGGCCGCAGGGTTGCGAACGGACTGCGCAGCGAGGGTCGACGGTCCGCCGGAACCGGCAGGCAGAACGATCAGAAGGACTATCGCGAGAAGCACGACAGCCGGCGCTCCACGATGCATCCCCAGGAGCACGTTCATCGGAGGTTCCTCAGCCGATCATGCTGGGTGCGAAAGAAGGACAGACCGTCCCCGGCTGCTCCGCCGGAGGCTCCCGCGCTACCCGGAGCGTTTCCACGGCCGCCCCGACTCGTGGCGCTTCCGGCTGAACCGGGCACCGCGAGATTCCCCAGCCAGCGCCCGAAAACCGCCCCGAACGTGCGGCCCCGCGCCCGCCTCCCGCTCTGGGTCGAATGGGCAAGCACAAGCTCGTCGATCGTTTCCTGATCCTCAACACGGGTGATCAGCTGCAGTCCGTCTGCTCCGGCGCCCAACACAAGAACGTGGCTTCCGATCATTACCGCGTGGATCTCATGCGTTGTGCCAACGGTGCGGCTGGCGAGAATCCGGATCGGTGAGTCTTCATCCTCGCTTTCCGCCGGTACACGCCGACGGAGAAGGCTGATGACGCCGTAGATCGCGCCGATCACCATCAGTAATACCAGCAACATGCGCAACAGATCCCATACGCCGAACGTGTCGATGCCGCCGTCACCGGCGTTCGTGTCTCCCTCATCATCGGCGCCCTCACCGAACACGAGGGTGTCCTCCGCCGGTGACTCCTGTGCGGGTCGGACAGCCCGGGTTTCACCCGCAGAGTCCGATGTCGGGTCGGGCGCCGCCTCAGCGCCCGGCACGGTTCCATCAGATCCCGCTTCGGCCCCCTGGCTTACGCCTTCCGGGTCGGACGCGCTGTCCTGAGAATAGACCTGTTGTACAGAAAACAGGAGCACGCTCATTACGAGCATAATGCTCCACAGATGTGGACGTTTCAGTGTTCCCCTCCCCTTGTCATATCCGGATTCGGGTCTGCCGCCCCGTCACCGGACGCTGTCCGTCTACGTCATATCGCTCACGCGCTCCATTGGCGAGACGATTTCCGTCACGCGGACACCAAAGTTTTCGTCAATAACCACGACCTCACCTTTGGCAATCAATTTATGGTTTACCAGGATGTCTACCGGTTCACCGGCGAGCTTATCCAACTCGATAATCGTACCTTCACCCATTCCGAGGATCTCCCGGATCAGCTTCTTGGTACGACCAAGCTCGACGGTCATCTCCATGTAGACGTCCATCAGCAGACCGATGTTACCTTGTTCGTTTGGACCGCCCTGCTGCTGGAGACTGGGGAACTGCACCGACTGCACGTTTGCGCCGCCGCCGAAACCGGGCATTCCACCACCGGCCATGTTTCCCATACCGCCCCCCATATTCTGACCCATGCCGGCCATTTGGCCACCCTGTTGGGGCATGCCCTGCATGCCCTGCATGCCCTGACCGCCGGGCATCCCACCGCCCATGTTCTGCATGCCGCTCTGCTGCTGGCCGCCGCCGCCGCCTCCCGAGAGGCGCGAGGCAAAACTGTTTTCAAAAATTTCGTAGAGGATGGCGCTGTCGTCACCCAGAGTAACCGTATACCGCGCATAGACCGGGTCCGCCGGATACGCGACCTCGGAAATGTCCACGGTGGTCGCGTTGGCCGGCTCCGGCATAATCGTCATACCGGTTTTTTCACTCAGCGTGTTAATCACCGGTCCGGAGATCTGAGAAAAGACCTCCTGAACCGCGTTGAGCGACGCGGGGTCAAGCTCCACGTCGTCGAGACCCATCGATGCGGAGGCAAATTTGATTGCGTCGTCGCCGGAGAGTACGTACGAATGTGAGCCCGCATCGCCGAAGTTGTAGGTTATCTGCACCATCTGACCACTCAGACCGGCGGGAGAACCGCCGTTGACTGTCGGGGGGGCAATTTCCACCTCTTTGCCGGTGATCATCGCCATATTCGACTGCTGCTGCCCCACTGTTTCGGACAGCGCCGCCTTGAGCCCGTCAAGAGAATCGCCGGATGCTGCAGACGCACCACCACCGGAACTGTCACCCAAATCTATGTCGCCGGTACCGGCGAGCAGAGCATCAATTTCGTCCTGGGACAGTGAACCGTCGCTCATTCCCTACTCTCCTTCTTCCGCAACAAGCTCTTCAAACTCTTCTTCCTCGATTTTTTCGATCATACCGATAACCTGAACCGCGAGCTTGTTTCCTATTTGTCCCGGCTTGCACCAGAACTTTTTGCGGTCGCCAACCCTGAGCGCCATGTTATCGTCGATGTGGGTATTCTGAAGCCGAATAACATCGCCCACCTGCAAATTGAGCACGTCCCGCACCTGAAGGTTCATCGCTCCGACCTCTACAACCATCGGTACCTCAATCGTTGCGAGACGATCACGAAGAATGTTCAAGTTCTCCGTGGTGGCGCCGCGGCGGACCGATGAATACCAGTACTGGGCGGACAGCTTGGAAATGATCGGTTCAATCGTGAGGTACGGGATACAGAAGTTCATCATTCCCTCAACCTCACCGACCTTCGTTTCCAGTGTAACAAGCACAACCATTTCCGACGGCGGAACAATCTGTGCAAACTGCGGATTGGTCTCGATTTGACCGAGCCGGGGCCGCAGATCGATAACCTGCGACCACGCTTCCCGCATGTTGCCAAGAATTCGGACGATGATCCCTTCCATGACCGTCTGTTCAATATCGGTCAGGTCCCGGGTCACCTTTGTGCCCTCTCCCTGCCCGCCAAACAGTCGGTCGATGATCGCAAAGGTGATCGCCGGATCAACTTCAAGAATTGCAGACCCCTTCAGGGGATCCATGTTGATAACACCAAGGGTTGTCGGATTGGGGATGGACCGAATGAACTCTTCATAGGTGAGCTGATCAACACTGGCAACGTGAACGTTGATAAGGCTTCGAAGCTGAGCGCTCAAAGCGGTAGTGGTCAGCCGGGCAAACGTCTCGTGCATAATCGAGACGGTGCGGATCTGCTCCTTGGAGAACTTATCCGGACGCTTGAAATCGTAAATCTTGATCTTACGAGACTCGGTTGGCTGCGCGTGCTCTTCCGTCTCAACGTCACCAGAGGATATAGCTGTGAGAAGCTGATCAATTTCGTCCTGGGACAGGACTTCGTTCATACCGGTATGTTACCCCTCCATCTTCATTTTTTACACATGTTTACAGCTTTTGCAAGCGGCAAACGGCGTTTTTCTAGAATTCGATAAATTCGTAACGGTCGAAGGCGATCTCCTGAACGTCTTCAATCATGAGTCGGTTGATCTCCTCGAGGAGTTCACGTTTTATTCGTGTCCGGTTCTCGTTCCCTTCCAGCTCACTGATCGTTTTCTCCGCAAAATACATGTTGATCAGTTCTTTGATTTGAACCTGTCGCTGGATCAGCTCGGGAGAGACCGCCTCGTTGCCGGTCTCGTAGCCGATATGCGGCGTCACGATAAAGGTGCGGGGGACTTCATCCGCGGTGCGACCGCGAATCTCTCCCATCTCGCTGTACCAGTTCAGGAGTTCAGCACTCTGTTCCTCGTACGCGCTCTCCAGAGGCAATCGCGTGGCGCTCGCCTGGTTTCCCTGCCCCATGAACCGCACGGTGATGACGACGGTCACCACAATGAAAATGATCGCGCCAATCACGATGGCACCCCACTTGAGAATGTCGATGACGATGGCAGGGAGAAACCCGATCTTTTTCTTTCCAGCGGTTGTCGGTTGTTCCTCACCACCCGCTTCGTCTTCCTGATCAAACATCTCGTCGGACATCGTTTACTCTCCTGCGTTTGACAGTCTAAAGATGACCGTCGGTTAGAATTATCACATCGACACGACGGTTATAGGCACGACCTTCCGCGGTATCGTTGTCGTACAACGGCCGCGTGTCACCAAGCCCCATCACCTGGAACTGGTCTTCGTCAACACCGAACTCCTGCAAATATTTAAAGACGTTCAAAGAGCGCGCCACCGAGAGATCCCAGTTCGAGGGCCAGGGCCCGTCGGGGTTGGTCGGAACGTCGTCGGTGTGTCCCTCAATACGAAACGTCCGTTGGTCCAATTCTTCGTTGTTCAGCAGACGTGCGAGTTTCTGCAGTATTTCGCGCGTCTGTTCGATATTCACCTCTGCGCTGGCTTCCCGGAAAAAGGCGTCCGACGCAAGTGAAATGATGAGCCCCCGCTCGTCCTCCTGCACGCGAACCTGCTGCGACTGAATCTCCGGGTTGAATATACTGATCGCCTCGCGACGTGCCTCGTCCAGCGCCCGGCCCCGTTCCATCGAAGGCAACGATTCGATCGTATTTCCAAGTTCCGCCAGCGGTCCCGCCTCCAGCGTATTGCCGCCTTCCAGATTCCCCAACCCGGGAAACGCCGCCAGAATCAGACGCAGCTCGTCTCCGTCAACCCTGGCGGTCGTAAGGAGCATTACGAAGCAGGTCAGCAACAGGGTGAGCATATCTCCGTAGGTGAGCATATACTCCGGAGCGCCTTCGGGGGGGCATTTTTTACACTTTCGTCGGTCTGCTGGCATAGGTCACATCTCCGGCGT
Organism: Spirochaeta sp.; assembly: GCA_027859055.1. GTDB lineage: Bacteria > Spirochaetota > Spirochaetia > DSM-27196 > Alkalispirochaetaceae > Alkalispirochaeta. Next base: position 8,708 of record JAQIBO010000150.1, on the reverse strand, counting down.
TAATCGCCTCCGCTCTCCTGACGCACCGCCTGTCGCTGTCCCGGCGGCAAAAAGGATACCAGTTTTTCCAGAAGAATTCGCGGGTTGTCGCCGCTCTGGATCGAGAGGATTCCCTCAATCACGATCTCTTTCACCCGGGATTCCTCTTTATCCCGATCCTCGAGTTTGCTTTTCACCGGTATCAGGAACAGGTTTGCAAAGAACGATCCGTACAACGTGGTGACCAGCGCGGTCTGCATACCGCGACCGATCGCGGAGGAATCACCACCGATGTTTCCAAGCATCGCGATCAGTCCGACGAGAGTACCGATCATGCCGAACGCCGGCGCAATCTTACCCCAGTCGTCAAACAACTTGGCTCCGGATTCGTGGCGCGACTGCAACTGTTCCAGGTCGGCGTAGAGGATGCTTTTGATGATGTCCGGGTCGGTTCCGTCAACAACCAGCTGGATACCTTTCCGCATGAACTCGTCTTCCACCGCGTCCAGGTTGTCTTCAAGGGCGAGAAGTCCCTCTTTTCGGGCCCGGTCGGAAAAACCGACCAGCTGACTGATCAGATCTTCCTCGTTCCAGTTTGTCGTGTTAAACGCGTGTTTGAGGTACGCCGTCATACCAAGCACACGACTCAGGGGGTTGGCCACCATGATCGCCCCGAGGGAGCCCAGGATAACGATCAGAACCGAGTCGATACTGATGTACGGTCCAACACCGACGCCACCGAGGACGATCCCCAAGACGACCATGATGAAACCGATGGCGAGCCCCAGTAATGTTCCTAAATCCACCGGTACCTACTCCTCGTTATGATACACGCCGATCTCCCGGCGGTATTCGATAATCCGTTGAAAGATCAGCTCGTAGTCCTCTCGAACCACGAGCCGCTTTCCGGAGAGCATGATCAAGGTTGTGTCGGGGTTGAGCTCGATGTACTCAATCTGGTGTGGATTGAGGTAAAATTCCCGCCCGTCAAGTCTGGTTACCTGGATCATCCCGTTCTAAAGTACTCCCATTAACGCTTGAGTGTTAAGAGTTCCTGCAACATCTGATCGGAGGTCTGAATTGTCCGGCTGTTTGCCTGGAACCCGCGTTGCGTTACGATCATGTCGGTGAACTGTTCCGCCAGGTCGACGTTACTCATCTCCAGCGTGCCCGCGACGATCGTACCTTTTCCCGCTACCCCGACCGTTCCGATGTTTGCAAGGCCGGAGTTTATCGACTGCTGAAAGGTGGTGTCACCACTCTTTTCCAGACCACCGGGGTTGCGGAACGTTGCCAACGCCACCTGGCCAAGTTCCCGGTTGTTTCCGTTGGAAAACACGCCGGTAATCGTACCCTCAGAGTCGATCCGGTAGTCCTCCAGATAGCCCATGGGGAACCCGTTCTGGCTGAACACCTTGGTGGAGCTTTCCGACGCGTATTGCGTCATGGCGTCAACAAATGACCCCTGCCGGCCAAGGTTCAGGTTGAACGTCTGGGTAACCGGTCCCTCCTGAGGGGCCCCGGTTTCCGGATCGATCGGAATACTGGTCCGGGGTACGTCGTAGGTGACCTCCACGTTGATCATGTCCTGGTTGGCGAGCCCACCTTCTCCGTTCTGCGCCGAGAGAAGCGTCCCGTCATTGGCGAACTCGACGATGAACGTCTCACCATCCGCGGCGTCGACGCCCCCGACGGTAACCTGCTGCGGGAGGGCGTCCTCCGCCTCGGGATCTATCGCCACCGTCCCGATCCACTGGTTCTCCGCATCGGGATTCCGGGTGAAATCGATGCGCAGGGTATGGGTGCTTCCGAACGAGTCGTACACGTCGTACTCCACGGTCCACGTACCCGCCTGTGTCTGGGCCTCGGTCGCACCGGCGGGAATCAACGGGGTGTTCTTGTTCAGGTTGGACGCGAGGAACACCTCGGAGGTCTGTTGCGCCGGATCTTTACTGCCCACGGGAATCTCTATGTCTTCCACGGTGGCTGAGGTGTTGATCAGCGTCTGTCCATCTACGGTCTCCGCATTCCAGCCCTGGACGCGCATTCCGTTGGCGGGATTCACGAGAAACCCTTCGGAGTCGACCCCAAAGCTGCCCGCCCGGGAATAAAAGTTTTCGTCCCCGGCGCGCAGGGTGAAGAAGCCCGCTCCCTGGATCGCGACGTCGCTTTTCACGCCGGTTGTCTGCAACGAACCCTGGGTGTGAATCGTATCGATGGACGCCACCTGCATGCCCAGGCCCACCTGCTTCGGATTGACACCGCCGACGCGTTCGTTGGGTCGCGCGGGTCCCTGCATCATCTGGGAGATCATATCCTGAAAATTGACCCGGCCTTTCTTGAACCCCGTGGTGTTCACGTTGGAAATGTTGTTACCAATCACATCCATGCGAACCTGGTGATTCTGAAGACCGGATACACCGGAATACAATGATCGCATCATAGCTGCTGCCCCCTACTGTACGACCCGAACAAGGTCGGAATAATCGAATTGCTGTTCATTCACGGTAATCTGCGGTGTGGCACCACTGGTCACGCTGGAGACGGTGCCGCGCACCAGCTGATCTCCCTGGCGAACCTCGACGGTCCGACCAAGTACCTCCAACGCCTGGTTGGAGCTCAGGAGGGAGTTCATTTCACGAAATCCGGTCGAGATGTTGGTCATCTGTTCGAGCGACGAGAACTGCGCCATCTGAGCGATGAACTCTTTGTCCTCCATCGGCTTGGTCGGGTCCTGATTCTGAAGTTGGGTCAGGAGAATTTTGAGAAAATCGTCCCGTCCGAGCTCCTGGCTCGCACCGCCCTGCCCCTCGAGGGCACGGTTAAACGCGTTTGCCTGGGATTCCACCCGGGCCCGCTCCGTCGTACTCATGGACATCGTAAGATCCATTCCAGCTCCTTTTGTCACGCCACCAGATTGATTCTTCGGTGGCTGTAATCATTCACTACAACCGGTTCGACACTTTCGGCAAATTGTCCGGCTCCGTTTCGTCGCCGGTTTGCCCCGCTGTGACTCGGGGTGGCCCGGTCGTCTGCTGCTTCATCACGGGAATCGCCGGTACTGACTTCAAAGTCACCGACCTCCAGGCCCGCCTCCTCAAAGGCGCGTTGCAGCGCCGCGAGGTTCTGCTCCACCGCCTCCCGCACGCTTCCATTATCGACAAGAATCTTCCCGGCTATATGCCCGTTTTCCATGTGCATGTTGATCCGGACGCGTCCGAGTTCCGGGGGCCGGATAATCAGGCGAATCTCCGCCTGATCCGCCTCTTTCAGCATGACCTTTGCCTGACGGACGATATTGGTGCCCAGATCGCCGTTGAGGCGCCGCGCCAGCGTTCCTGCCGCCTGTTGGGCAGTTCCCTGCCGTTGCGTCGGCGTATTCGGTGCGTGTTCAAGGCGGGTCAAAAAGGACGCTGAGTCCGTCTCAGCGGCGCCACCGCGGTGATCACCGGCATCAGACAACGCTGTGTCGCCCTTGAGGGTGCCGTCCCGGCCGGATTCCTCACGGAGATTCACCTCTATATCGGCAACGATGCGCTTTCGCGTTTCGTCACCACCGCGCGCTCCTTCGCCATTTTTGACCTCTCCGCGGCTTTCACCTGCCCGCCCCGCTTCATTACTTTTCGACCGTACGCGCCCACTGCGCTCCTCCAGGCGGTTCACCTTCGCGTGGCCACGCTCAGCCCCGACGGCTCCGTTCTTACCCGCGATTCCCGACACCGTCTGCTGATCCACGGACGCACCCGCTGTTGCGGTTGCGTGTTCTTTACCCGTCTTCACGGTGCCGTCCTGGTCAACAACAGCGGCTTCACCGCTTTCGGATTGGACCGTCTCGACCGATGAAGACGCGTCGGGCTGACGTTCCGCGGTACCGGGCTTTCCGGGCTTCCCGGATTTGCCCGCATCGGAACCGGCACGAGCTACAGTTTCGTTTTTCCCGGGGCGATTTCCCGCTCCGGCGTGTTTGCCACTGTGGTCGGCACGACCGGCACGACCGGCGCGATCCTTGCCGGAGTCACCGGCAACGGTGTCGTTGCGTTCGTCAGTATGAATCGATTTACGTTCGCTTTCCCCGGCAACTGCGGCCGCTTCCCGCTGGACCGCCTCTTCATGGATCTCTGAGTGTTCGCGTACCGCTGCCATCTTCGTCGCGGCAGCAGTGTGAACATCTTCAATCGGCTGTTCATCTGCGTCGTTTTCAGGGCGCTTTGCAACACGCTTTGCAGCGCGCTGCTCCCCGGCGGTCGTGGATTCTTTTGTTGCTTTTTCTTCCTCCGTACGAGCACGTCGACGATCGGCCTCGGCGGCGATCTGCTCTTTATCCGTGCCGGTGTTTTCGTCGGAATCGGTCGGGGAAGACTTGTCCGAGGTGGGGGATGAACGTCTGCCGTCGATCGTCCGCAGATATTCAGCGAACGAGGAGCTCGATTCACCTGTCGGTGGTCGCGGATCCGGCGAGCGCGTCGCGGGAAGTGCAATACCGAGCGATGGAATTGTCTGCACTCAACGATACCTCCTGTATCAGTCTACAGGCTTGAGCGTCATCTTCCGTTGAATATCCGAAGCGCGTTCCGCGGGAAGCCGGGAAAGCCACACCGAGACGAGAGAAACCTCTCCCGCCTGCCGGGCAAGCTCTTCCGTTACCCGCAGGGTGTCGATCAGCAGTTGATCGTCGTACCCCGCCAGAATCTCAACGGCGTCATCCGGTCGCATACTCGTCAGGTCACGCGAGTTTTGCTCAAGCACCGCTCTTCTATTTTCGTACCGTTGGAGCCGTTCATTGAGCGAAACTTCCCGTTCTTCTACTTCTTCAAGCCGCTGTTGCAGTTCCTGTTGCTCCTGTTCGATGGTGAGACGCTCATCCGACAGCCCGTCCCGGGCCTGCTCAAGTTCTGCTTCACGTATCGCGATCGCCTCCTGCAGTTTTTCCAACCGCAGTCTGTCCATGAGCATCACGTCGTCGGGATCGGGTGTCTGGCTGCGTTCGTCAACACCGACCGCGCCCAGTACCGGCGCAAAACGGTCTTTGACATCGACAAGGCCGAGGTAGTCAAACCAGATCAAGCCGCCGGCGATGAGTCCAAGCAAGAGAAATATGAGCAGAATGATCTGCGGGAGTGCTCCGATCTTACTGTACCGTACTGCCATCGATTACGATCCTCCCCGGGAAAACACGTACTGCGACGCCTCATCAAGGCGGTGTTGTTCTTCCCGCTTGATCTCGTCGCGATGGGCCGTCTCTCGACGCTCACGCAGCTTGGTCAGAACGTCCGCTTTTTGCTTTGCTTCTCGATACCGCTCCGTGGCGGCAGTGCGTTCAGTTTCGGCGTCACGCAGCTGATCATGCAGGCGTTCCACCTCGGTTTTGAGGCGCAACGCGTACGCCTCCGACGCGGTCCGCCAGGCAACATCGTCTGCGCCGACTCCGTCAGGTCGCGTGGCCAGAACCTGGCGCCGCCGGTTTTCCCGCTCGGAGATCTCCTGACGAACCCGCTCGCACCGGGAGGTTGCCACACCGAGTTCAAGGCGCAGCTGCTCCTCTTCGTGGATACGAAGATCGAGAATTGACTGCAGGCGAAAAAGAAAACTACGCATCGATTTCCTCATCCGTATCGGGCGGTTCGTCGCCCTCGTCCGGGTTGATGCCGGCGATCGTCAATAGCCGATTTCGCGTTTCCGCCACGTCAGTTCGCTCTTCGACCTCCTGCTGCAGGAGACCGTTGATCTCCGGTCGTTTGCGAATCGCCTCATCGACCTCTTCGTTACTACCGGCGGTATAAATGCCGGTGTTGATCAGATCCTCGGAATCGCGATAGACCGCCAGCAATCGGCGTACGGTACCGGCGGCTTTGCGGTGGAGGGGGTCACAGATGCGCGGCTCAAGACGACTGACGCTTCCCAGTACGTCTATCGCCGGATAATGATACCGGGAAGCCATTTGACGACTCAGAACGACGTGTCCGTCAAGAATACCGCGCACGGCGTCGGAAACCGGCTCGTCCAGATCGTCGCCTTCCACCAGAATCGTGTAGAAGCCGGTGATCGTACCGCGCTCACTGGTTCCACACCGTTCAAGCAGTTGCGGCAGGACCGCATCGACCGACGGCGGAAACCCGCGGGACGCAGGCCCCTCACCGCGGGCCAGACCGATCTCCCGCTGAGCCCGGGCAAAGCGGGTAACCGAGTCAAACATCAGCAGTACGTCGCGCCCCTGATCACGGAAAAACTCCGCCACCGCTGTGGCCACATACGCCGCCCGTAATCGGGCGAGGGCGGGCGTATCGGAGGTCGATACGATCACCACGCTTCGCTGGAGTCCCTCTTCTCCCAGGTCGTTTTCAAGGAACTCGCGCACCTCGCGAACACGTTCAACGATCAGCGCAATGACGTTGATATCCGCGGCGGTATTCCGGGCGATCATTCCGATAAGGGTCGATTTTCCGACGCCGCTCCCGCTGAAAATACCCAGGCGCTGTCCTTTTCCCGTCGGAACCAGCGCATCAATCGCGCGAATACCGGTCTCCATCTGTTCAGTGATCCGTCGCCGTGTCAGCACATTGGGCGGCTTCGCCAGAGCGGGATAGTATACCGCGCTCCCGATCTCGCCTTTTCCGTCTATCGGTGAGCCGGTGCCGTCTAGGACGCGGCCGAGCAGATCCTCACTCACCGGAATATCCAGCGTCTGCCCCAGTCCGATAACCGGATTGCCCACCTCGATTCCCGCTGTTTCCGCGTACGGCGCCAACTGAACGTAGGAGTCACGCAGACCGACCACTTCCGCCAGCACCGTTGCCCCGGTGCTTTCGATAAAGATCTGACAGAGCTCTCCAACCCGCGCCTGCGGCCCGAAACTCTCTATCCGCAGTCCCTGCACCGACTGCACGCGTCCGATCTGTTTAATCGTCTCGGTGTGTTCAACAACCGCCTGATACTTCTCAAGAAACGCAACTGCCATCGGAGCCCCCTTACGTCGAGCCGGAGCCCGACTTCGGCCGCGCCTTGATCGGTGTCAGCTCCAGAATCCGATCTTCGATCTCTCGCAATTGCGAGGCGATTCGCGCATCGATTTCCCCGAAATCGGTCTCGATAATGCATCCGCCGGGGTCAACGGTGGAGTCTTCCGCGATCGTGATACTCTCCACCCGTTCCGCCGTCTTGAGAATATCCTCTTTGTGCTTGGTCGCGATCTCCACGTCGGCGAGATTGACGCGAACGATCACTTCGCTCTTTTGCTGCAGGCGAGCGAGGGATTGGATGATGTTGTTGATAACGACGTTTTTCTGGTTCTCGCTGATCACCTTGATCACTTTTTTGGCGATGCTGAGAACCAGACTGATCACCTGGCCCTCACTTTCAGCGATGATCTCGTTCCGGCGTTCGATCGCTTTTGACAGTACCACGTGGAACCGCTCAATTACACGTCGCGCCTCGTCCTTGCCCGTCTCAATTCCCTGTTCGCGCCCTTCCTCGTGTCCCGCGCGGCGGGCCTCCTCTTTCAGACGCACCGCTTCATCGCGCGTTTCCGCAAGGATTCGTTCCCGCTCCGCCTCCGCCTCGGTACGGCTTTCTTCCGCAGCCTCGGTGGCGTCTTTTCGCTCCTGAGCAGCCTGCTCGGTTTTTTCGCGGATCTGGCGGAACGCCTCTTCCTCAGCCTCCTGGATGATCTTTTGCGCCTCTTCCCGGGCGTCGCTGATCATCTGTTCCTTTTCCGATTCCCATTGCGCTTTGAACGCCTCGGCCTCTCGACGAAGCTGGTCCGCGGTAGGTCCCGTGTACTCTTCGACCTCGTCGAGACTGTCAACCTCTTCCACCGCGACGGGCTGGGGGCGATGCCGATCAATCGCGTCCGGTGGTCTCAGGAAAACCTTATGCTGCTTGTAGGCGACCTCTCCCGGGCGAAATACGTTTTTTGCCATAGTCTATACCACCAATTCGTCCTCGCCGGCTCGGGCAACAACGATGTCCCCGGACTCCTCGAGTTTCCGGATGATCGAAACGATCTTCTGCTGCGCCTCTTCCACGTCTTTCATGCGGATCGGGCCCATGTACTCCATGTCGTCCTTGAGCAGCGCCGCCGCCCGTTTGGACATGTTGCGGAAAATCTTGTCCTGCACCTCGGTATCCACCGATTTGAGCGCCTTCGCGAGCTCCGCGGTGTCCACCTCCCGCAGCACTTTCTGGATCGCGCGATCGTCGAGCATAACGATATCCTCGAACACGAACATGCGCTTTTTGATCTCTTCTGCGAGTTCCGGATCCTCTTCCTCGAGGCTTTCGATGATCCCTTTCTCTGTAGACCGGTCTACCAGGTTGAGAATCTCGACGATGCTTTCGACACCACCGGCCACGGTGTAGTCCTCACTGGAGATCGAAGCCAGTTTCTTCTCCAGGACGCGTTCCACCTCACGCAGCGTTTCCGGCGAGGTGCGGTCCATCGTCGCGATCCGCTTGGCCACGTCTGACTGGATATCCTGCGGAAGGCTTCCCAGAATAACACTCGCCTTTTGTGGCTCCAGATAGGCGAGGATCAGCGCGATCGTCTGAGGATGCTCCTGCTGGATGAAGTTGAGCAGATGCGTCGGATCTGTACGGCGAATGAAATCAAACGGCCGTACCTGTAGACTTGTCGTGAGGCGGTTGATGATGTCCACCGCTTTCTGGGAGCCAAGGCTTTTCTCCAGAAGCTCCCGGGCGTAGTCGATACCGCCGGAGTTGATGAAGTCCTGTGC
>JAQIBO010000113.1 GCA_027859055.1 Spirochaeta sp. | reverse complement strand
TTACTTTTCTTTTTCTTTTTGTCTTTATATTGGCTCATAGATATGGCGTGCCCGTTTGTAGTTAGCTGTAGCGGTAAGCGCGTGATCACCGTAGGGATTGTCCGAGATCGGCTGCTTCTCGACGATATCCTTTACCTCGATATTGTTGGTCAGTCGTGCGTATGCGAATTGATTGGGTTCCCGGATCATCGCCTCGTGATGGGTAAACGCGAACAGGATGATGTCGATATCCTCTTTCTCCATCAGGAACGAAAGCCGCCGGACATTGAAACGCGATATCTGGGTCGCACCGCAGACGCCCACCGGAGATTCCATCGCGATCCGGTCTTTGACGATCGAGATCGTATCCGCGTTACCGTTTCGTTTGCCGTGCTGGTATACGATCTCCGCGTTGTAGCCGGTCGTGATATCGAGACGCTCGAGGTGCGTGGATTCGGTATCGAGACCGATAAAGATCGTCTTGATCCCCCTGGGGTTGCTCCGATAGGCGTGCTCCAGGAGGGTCTTTCCCATCACCGGCAGCATGTAGTTGGGACCCTCGTATCCGATCCCGCTGAAGTCGCGTTCGCCCCCGGCGAGGGGAAAGATATTTGTCACGTTGAGATTGATATTGTCGAAGCTGAGTTGGTCGGTCCCTTGATCGGCAAACAATTCCGACCAGAACTTGTACAGTTCGTAATCCCGCGGGATTCCAAGAGATATGAACTTATCAACCTCGAAGTTTGCCAGGTGGCACCCGTCCTCGATCATCAGTTTGTGAATCAGACTGACATAGAATTCACCGTTGACCGCCTCCGACGGGTCATTTACCAGTTTGTTCAGATATCGTTTGAATACCTCTCCGGACGAAAAATAGTGAACACCGGTGGATGCGAAGTCGAGCGTCCGATCCAATGAGAAGCTTTTTTTCTCCCTGAGCGCTGTGGCCCATCCGTTGTCGTCTACTTTTACGTACGCGTAATAGACGTTACCGAGAGACGCGGGGTGAAACCCGCGGAACGTAACCAGTGCACCGTCCGGTTTCCGAGCACGGATCATCTCCATAAACTTGTTGTAGTCCAAGCGTTGTACCGTATCGCAGTAGCTGACGATCACCTCCTCGTCGTCATCGATCATATCCAGGGCGGGGATACTGGAATACGCGGGACCGTGGAGCATCTCGTCACCCACGCTCACGATATGCGAATGAGGCGCTATCCGGGTCAGTACCTCCCGGAGGTCGGTTGTCTCAAGGTGGTCCTCGTGACACACAAAGATAAAGTCTGATGTACGCGGAAACGGCCTGATCGCGTGCTCGATAATCGGTCTGCCATCGACGCGTACGAGCGGCTTGGGAGACAGAAACCCGTCGAAACGCCGTCCCTTACCGGCCATTGGTATGAGTATTTTCACGCTAACTCCTTTTGTCCAACACAATCGTACGCACGGTTACCTGATAACTATCGGCAACTATCCGCTAATCCAGTCCCCTACCGGTCGGGGCAAAATAGCCGCGCCAATAGTGGTATATTTCCAAATCCCGCGGTGTGCCCCATCCGATATATCGATCAATCTCGAAAGCATGAATCTTTCGTCCGTGGCGGATAGCGACGTCCGCCGCGGTGTCGACGTAGAGCTCTCCGTTGATCCTCTCGTCCTTTTCGACCATTTCGTCGAAGGCGTCGAAAAATGAGCGCGCTTGCTTGAAGGTAAACGCGCCAATAATCGCGTGATCGTCGATCGGCGTGTCGCTTATCGGTATTTTACACGAAACACCCAGTGCCGTGGTGTCGGATCCCGCAACGGCGCTGTTATTTTCGACTACCCGTACCCAGCCGTACATCCGCGGATCCTGCAATACCGCCGGATTGCGACGAAAGGTCCAGATCCATCCATCGATCTCGGGATCGGCAAACCAGCGCTCCGCGCGGGCGGTATCGTAGGTCATATCGTTGTCGGAGGGGCCAATCGTGAGCGCAGCATCAGCCGGTATGTGGTCTTTTGCAAGCATACAGGTGCGCGCCTGTCCATCGGTGAGATGATCGACCGACACGATGATCGGGTCATCAAAAAACTGAGAGAGGACATCCTGTATCGGGCTCTCTCTGAGGTGCTTTTCCCTGACAACGAAGATCCAACGGTCCGCTGGTGGTAGCGCCTGAGCGGCGCGGACGACCATCGGTACGCCGGCGATCTCGATCAACGGCTTTGGGGTGGTAAAACCGGCGTCTTTATAACGTTGGCCCTCCCCCGCCATGGGGATCAGGTTTACTCTCATCGGCTTCCTCCTGTGATCTTTACCCGAGAACCGGACTGGCCCCGGTGGGGATCTCCGACCTCGCAGGCGGGTTGCACAATCGCTCGGTGGCAGGTAGTCCGCGCTGCTATTGGGCTGATCGGTGTCTATCGCCGCCTGAACGTGTTGTAATCCTGCCGCCGATGTTCAATCTTCTCACGGGTGTCGTTGAGTGACAAGAACCAGCTTGTTCCCCGAAATTTCTCTCTCGAGAGAATGTTGAAGATCTTGGCGCCGTACCGGACTTGTGACTCACAAATCTCCCGCATCCGCATGATAACCGGCGCGATTCCGTGGACTATTGGAGCGAACTGGAAGCGGCGGGTTGCCGGCGCCGCCCTGGCGTTGGGCTGGCGTTGGGCTGGCGCCGACGATACCCCCGGACCTGCCCCCGGTACTCGTAGCGATTCTATCGCGTCTGATTCCACGCAGCGGACAGGGCCGAAGCGCCGGTGCGGAAGTCGTCGAGATGCGTGGTGACGATCGTGTATACACGGTGCCAATCGATCTTTTGGTACTCGTGGACGGAGATGTTCCGGAATCCGACCGCGCGGGAGAGTCTGTTAGCGAGGGCGATATCGAGAGCGCCGTTCTCGCCGAGAAGGTCGTTATCCGGCAAGGAAGCGCTCCTTTTTCCGCGCCCGGATGTTCCGGATCGCCGGGAGCAGGTCTTCCACGAACGACAGCATGCGAATGATGAGTTCTCCCCGCACACGGGACTCGGTCTGGTGGATGACTTTGCCGGTCGTCAGCGCCTCTTTGAGAAATACGCCGTGCGCTCGCGCGAGGTCCCGGACCTGCACCTCCCGACCGGTCGCTTTTTCACACGCAGCAACGACGGCTAACAGGGTATCGTCGTCGATCGTGATCCGCGGGTCGGTACAGAGTGCCAGGTCGATGTCGCTGTCGGTGCGGTGGGTTCCCCGGGCGACGGAGCCGTAGAGGATCGCAAGTCTGATGGCGGCAAAACGCGGGTCGCCGGTCAACGTCTCCTGAAGCGCGTGAATGATCTCTTCGGTGTGTTGCGGGATGCGGCGAGGATCCATCGGTAGAATCGTACCACGGTTATCGGCCAGAGCGCTACAAAAGCGCGGATGCGTGGCGCGGGCACGCATCCGCGGCGGGAAACGTTCGCGCGATGGTAATGTGCGCGTGCCGGAGCGGTCCGAGCGTCGGAGATGTCCGCAAATCGGTAATGTCCCTGACATTCCGGGACATTACCATTTGACACCTGTCTGTTGCCGTTGGCGATCCGGCGCTACCGGTCCTTCGGTCCAGTCGTCGTCCTTCCGCCGCTACGAGTTTGCGGCCGCCGGACCGGCGCGTTGTGCACCGGTTCTCCACCGCTTGTCCTCCGGTCGTCAGCCGGGCATCCACGGTATCAACCGGTTTTCCGCGGGTTATCCGCTGGTTGCGCGCCGGTTGTCCACCGGCGATGCACGGGCGGCGGTTCGCACGCGACGCCCACACGTGGTGTTCGAGGTCAGGTGGCTACGGCGGGTCCCAACCGGCGGGATCTCGCGGGGCGCTCGAGATGGCGGCGCGGCGTTGCGACGCGCCCTCCCCTACCCCACGGTGCGCATCGCCTCGGCGACGGTGATCTTTCCGGCGCGGCCGGCGGGGAGGATCGCGCCGGCGAGGGCGGTGAGGATACCGCTGGCGAGGGTGAAAAGGTACTGCCAGGGTGCGAAGACGCCGCGGAAGCGCTCGCCGAAGGGGACGGGCATCGTGTCGGGCATGCTTGAGGTGATGTCCACGCCGGTATTGGCGAGCCAGAGCGCGACGGGCGTGGTGATCACCAGAGCGATCGCGGCGGCGATGAGCGCCTGCCAGACGCTCTCGAGCGCAAACAGCGCGAGGAGCTGCCGGCGACGGATACCGATCGCGCGGATCGTCCCGATCTCCCGGGTGCGCTCGTGAACGCTCATCGACATCGAGTTGAGGATCCCCAGGACGATGAGGAGGTACATCACGACGACCATCACGGTGAAGCTGTAGGTGTCGCCTTCCACCGCTGAGACCGCGGCGCGGGCGAAGTCCTGCCAGGGGCGGACCTGGAGCACCCGTGCGGATCCATCGGCCGTGTCGTCGGTCCCCGGTATGGCGATGGAGAGGCCGCCGCGGGACCCCGGAATCGTGTCTGACTGACCTCGTCCGCTGCCGCCGATCCCCGCAAGGACAAGGCGGTCCTCTATATCGAATTCGCGGATGGAGCAAGCGCCGCCGTAGCGTTCAAACGCGTAGTAGGTCTGGGTTGGTGCGGGGGATGGCGCAGCGGCTCCGGCGGCGGCCTCGCCCCCGCGTGGCGGTGTGGCGCCAGCGACGAGGCGGGCAGTCGCTCCGGCGATCTCCTGGAC
>JAQIBO010000105.1 GCA_027859055.1 Spirochaeta sp. | reverse complement strand
CCGTATACCGCCACATCCAGGTCCGAATCACTTCGCAGGCGGTCGGACACGGCGGACCCGAAGAGAAACACAAAAGCGATATTCTCGAACGGCTCCAGGGCACGGTGGACGGCATGCCGGAGCGCTTCCAGTTGGTTCATCTCTGTTCCATCATACACCGGGGAGGCCATCCTGCGCCACCGCCAGACCCACCGCCAGACCCACCGCCGGCCCCGCCGCCGGCTCCGTATAACAAGCACAAAAACCGGAGTGCAACGGGATTCAATGCACTCCGGTATTTCGTGGCTATTGAACTTGCGCGGCAATGAGGCGCGTACATAGTTCGTGTACCGCAGCAAAGCGAGGCACACGTCGCGGGGTGCCACTCCGCCTCAGAGTTCCGACACCTTCAGTCCACATCATCCAGGGCCGAGGCGATCTGCTGCAGTTTTGTAGAAAACGCTTTGTGGGCATCTACAAAGGCACGTACCGCTGGTCCTACCCTGGTCTGAATCAACCGGGTGCGGTCCGGATCCAGCGGCCGGGCGTACAAATTGCGAAACAGGTGACGAAACGAGCGCAGCTCGTCAATCAGGAGGTAGGTATCCTCGTTAAGAACAGCCGTACCCAACGTGCCGATCGCAAGGGTCATGCGATGTAACAGTTCCCGGTGCCATCGGGCACCATCGAGACCGTTCTCAAAGAACTTGGCGACCCGCAGACAGTAGTTTTCTATAACTCCATACACATTGTGGATTGTATATCCCAGGGCAGCCCAGTCCAGCGGATCGTCGGCGCCGTGTTCAATACGGTCCCACCCCCGGGAGTTCTCGGCAACAACCACCTCAAGGTCCCGCATATCCGATTGCAGTTCCGCAATGAGACGCTCAAAGTCCTCTCTATCTCTTTTCATAGAGGATAACTCCTTCTGTCAGGACCCGTCGGCGGATTCCCGGTCGAAGCTCGTCTATACCGATAATGTCCACCGATTGCGGTAGATCTGCGGCAATTCGCTCAAGAAGGGCACGATCGCCTCCGTCCACGGCGAGATCGATATCGGAATCCGCCCGATACCGTCGCCCCGGCACGGTGGAACCAAACAACACGACACGCTGCAACGATGGGTCCCGGGCACCCATTCTCACCGCCAGCTCACAGGCGGCTCTATATGCCTCCTGCTGTTCGCTAGCAACACGGACTGCCGCACGGGCGTTCTCGCGATTGAGTCGATGTACTATCGCCTGCAGATCTCCCGTCACAGCCATACACTGAGTTTCAACAAAATACCCCACCACTTCAAGGGCCTGCATCTGCGCCGGTGCGGTGCCGGCCGGCACCGGCCCAGGTATCAGCGCCAGAAGACAGACGGGGCCATTCGGGGATATAAGATCAAGTGGAACCCCCGGACACGGCGGACCCGAAGAGAAACACAAAGGCGATATTCTCGAACGGCTCCAGGGCACGGTGGACGGCATGCCGGAGCGCTTCCAGCTGAAGCGCCACCGCAACGTGCACCACGTCCAGAGAGCGGCTCCCGATCGTGCCGGTGTGTCCGGAGATCTCGCGTACATCTGTGGCCAGGCGCGCCCGGTCGATATCGGCGACGGTGTACTGCCCCCGCCGCAGCCGGTCGGCAAAAAGGGCCAGCAGGTGATCCACAGTGGCGTCGTCCATCTCCTGCAGGAACGCGCTGGTATCCAGATAGATCACCAGCGACCCTCCCGGTCGGTCCGGACGACATCCTCGGCAGAACGGCCGTCAACAGTCACCGCCGTCTCAAGGTGATCGTCCCATTTCAGCACACTCCGTGGCTGCGGTGGTGTGATCATCGCTGCTGGTCGACCACGGTTCAAGACGGTAAACGTCTCGCCACGTGCCACCTGCCGCTCAACCTCGGTCCAATGCGCCTTCAGCTCGCGGATTGAGATCGTCTTCATGGGAAGAACGTACTGCGTGGTGCACGAAATATCGACATAGCGTCTTACAGTTTGTGAAACATAACCGGTCAATCCCGGGGTACCGATAACGGGACGGCGTCAAGACGCGCGTCCAGAGGTATCATCTCGCGGTGACATTCATTGGGATTCAATGGGAGTCAGACGAAGATCGAACTTGCGCGTAAGCGGACGCGTCCCTCTGCCGGACAAGTTCGGCGTCCACCGAATCGCAGGGCGGTCGAGGGGCGGCCCTACCGGATTCGCTCCAGTTGAATGATCTGGTAGGAACTGGTGGTATCCGTAACCGTCATGATGCGGGTATCCACGTTGAGTCGCCCGGTAATCAGATCACCGTTGTTCAGATCAAGGCCGCTTGTAAGCGCCCGCAGAAAAACGTAAGGATCTGAGAGAAATAACCGAATTATCGTAGAGAAGACTGGAAGGAAAGGATAAGGGAAACCGGGCTTAGTTAGGTTGCCGCCTGACCCGGTC
>JAQIBO010000100.1 GCA_027859055.1 Spirochaeta sp. | reverse complement strand
CCTGGTAATCGATAGCTACTTTTCGGCAAGCAAGCTTCAGTGGCTGCTGGAGAACGTTCCGGCCTGCAGGCACGCTGCCGACGCCGGGAGTCTGATGGCAGGGACGATCGATACGTGGCTCGTGTGGAACTTCACCGATCACAAAGTCTTTGCGACCGACTACTCCAACGCCAGCAGAACGCTCCTGTTCAACATTCACACTCTTCGGTGGGACGAGCGACTGCTTGAACTCTTTCGTCTGCCGCAATCGCTTGGCCTGCCGGATGTACGCCACGCCGACGACGGTTTTGGCCGGTATCGGTTTCGTCAGTCCGGAAGAACCGTTCCAGTCGTCGGCCTAATGGGTGACTCCCACGCCGCTCTGTACGGGCATACCGGCTTTGCCGAGGGCGATGCCAAGACAACGTTCGGCACCGGGTCATCGGTGATGATGAACGTCGGACACGAAATCAGAAGACCGGCGCCGGGCATCGTCACCTCTATCGGGTGGGGCACCAGGGGTGCGATTACCTACGTGTATGAAGGCAACATCCACCACACCGGCGATACCGTTCGCTGGGCACGAGATCAACTCCGACTCTTTCGGGATTTCGACGAAGCTGAACGGAGAGCGATCGCTGTCGGTGACACTGAAGGAGTCTACCTCGTCCCGGCGTTTTCCGGACTTGGAGCCCCGCACTGGGCGCACGGAATACGAGCGGCGATTACCGGAATGGCCCGGTCCACGACAGCGGATCACATCATCCGCGCCGCTCTGGAAAGTATCGCGTATCAGGTTGTTGATGTATTGTCAGCGATGAACGCGGGCACCGATTCTGACCTTGCAACTCTCATGGTTGACGGTGGTCCTTCCAGGAACAGCTTTGTGATGCAGCTCCTTTCCGACCTTCTCGGCGTCCCGGTACGCGTTGCCGAGATCGAAGAAGTTTCCGCTCGCGGGGTTGCTTTTGTCGCGGGGCTGGCTTCGGGTTTTTGGAATGACGAAGCGGAATTACGGGAATGCGTACGGCCACACAAGGTCTTTGCACCGATGATGAAGCAGACGCGTCGCCACGCGCTATTGGAAGGCTGGCAGACGGCAGTGGAACAGGTCCTCGCGGGTAAGCGGAGCGAGAATTAAGCAAGGAGGGAGAAGCAGGATGGCACACAACACCGGACGAATAACTCATCGGGCGATTACTTTTGGTGTTCTCGTCGGCACACGGGGCTTTTTTAACCCGGCTCACGCAAAAACGGCGCGGAAGGAAATACTCGAAAAGCTGGACAAGCTGGGATACAACTATCGGATACCGCCAGCTGACGCTACGCCAACCGGGGCCGTGGAAACCCTGAAGGACGCGAAAGCATACGCGGAGTTTTTTCGAGCTCATCGCGATGAGATCGACGGCATCGTGGTCGTTCTCCCCAACTTCGGCGACGAACAGGGTATCGCAGAAACGCTATCGCGGGCAGATCTCAGGGTTCCGGTGCTCATTCAGGCGTGTAACGACGAAATAGACAAGGTGAGTGTCAGCCAACGGCGCGACGCATACTGCGGAAAAATCTCCGTCACCAACAACCTCTATCAATACGGAATCCCGTGGACCGACACGGTTGAGCACACCTGCGATATCGTCGGCGACATCTTCACCACCGACCTGGACCGGTTTTCGCGGGTGTGCCGGGTCGTCAAGGGCCTGTCCGGCGCCCGAATCGGAGCGATCGGCGCCCGGCCCGCACCGTTCAACACAGTCCGCTACAGCGAGAAGCTCCTGCAGGCCACGGGAATCACCGTGGTGCCCGTGGATCTTTCAGAGATCATAGCTGCGGCACAGCGTATCGACACCGATTCCAGCGCCGCAAAAGCGAAAATGGAGCAGGTACGGGAGTACGGACGCATCCCCAATGCGATCGTGGAAACCAACGTACAAAAACAGGTCAGCCTTTCCGTCGCTGTTGAACAGTGGATGGAAGAAAACGAGTGTGATGCAAGCGCGATTCAGTGCTGGAGTTCCGTGCAGAACAACTACGGCTGCGCCACGTGTCTCACGATGAGCATGATGGGTGAAAAACTGATGCCCAGCGCCTGTGAAGTGGATGTGACCGGCGTCGTCTCCATGTACGCCCTTGCCCTCGCCGGCGGGAGCCCTCCGGGTTTTCTTGACTGGAACAACAACTACGGGTACGAGCGGGATAAAGTGGTAGGAACCCACTGCAGCAACTTCCCGAGAAGCTTTATGGGGAACGAGGTGGAGATTTCCAATCTCGATATCCTCGGGGAAACCCTCGGCCGGGAGCGATGTTTTGGCGCAATAAAGGGACACGTCGCTCCTGGGCCGTTCACATTTTTACGCATGTCTACGGATGACCGACTCGGCGCGATCCGGGCCTATGTGGGAGAGGGAGAGTTCACAGACGACCCGTTTCCAATGGACGGTGGCATCGCCGTGTGCAGAATCGATGGTGTTCGTGATCTCATGCGTTACGTGACAAAACAAGGCTTCGAACATCACGTGGCAATGGCCAGAGACCATTTTGCTCCTGTGCTGGAAGAAGCGATCACTACTTACCTTGATTGGGATCTGTACGTTCACCACGGTTAAGACCACCCGGGGTATAATCCCTGCATGGAAACGATCAACTACGACGGACGGCGTTTTCGGGGACGGAGCAACTCTGAAAGCGGGGAAGTGAGCGGGGAGACGCAATTTGAATATCGCCAGACCGGCGATCTGCTGTGGGGGCGTTACGCGGGCGGTTCCGTTGAGGAGGGACACCTCCTTGGAACGGTACATCCTGACGGGCGCCTGTCCTTTTGCTATCACCACCGGAACACCGGCGGGGTGCTGATGGCCGGCCGGTGCGAGTCTACTCCGCGATGGGAAGGTGACCGGCTGGTGCTGGACGAGTCGTGGCAGTGGCTGACCGGGGACCGGTCGCAGGGAACCTCGGAGGTGGAAGAGGTGATTGACCCCGACTGATCCACCGACTTGTTATCCGGCGTCCGTCTCGCTCATCGGTCGGTCCCATGCTTCGACCGACCGGGAGGGGACCTTGCCGAGCAGATCGTCGATCCTGGCGAACATCTGTTTTTTGTCGATCGACGCGCGAAGGTCCCGAAGACTGTTTCCCGATTCGATCTCGCCCAATTCTTTGGTGAACGCATACAGCGCGAATTGATTGATCGAGACTCCTTGTTGTGCCGCGATTGTTTCAATCCGATCCTTGAGTTCTTCAGGAACTCTGATGGTTAGTGTGTTTCTCTGTTTTTGTCCCATCGCTTCCTCCATCGCGCGAGAAAATTCCCCGGCGTCACGACCTGGATATCATCGTTTTTCATGTCTGAGCCGATCGTCATGTCTTTTACATTTCTGGTAATCAGGTATTCACTACCGCTCGCCCGAGCGAGTTCGATAATCATGTTGTCCGCTTCGTCTCGCAGATTCGGTCTCCATGAATACGAAATATGAGTCACTCGTCCAACAGTCGCCACAAAATCCATGATCGTATCGATGTCCAAGTCATCGAGGCCGAGAATCGCTTTGTTGTCCGGTCGAGACATGACGTCTCGATACTCCTGGAAAACCGGAACTGAGATCGCCATCTCAAGTTCCCCGAATCGAACCATCCTGACGATCTGATGAGATGCACCAGTACTGCAATAAAACGCCTGGAACAGTATGTTTGTATCGATCGTCACGATCATCATACCACAATGATAGCATATGTGCTTGCGCATAACAAAGATCTGGAAATCGTGTCGCACCCGATTTTTCGTAGGCCTTGTATAATCCCCGCATGGAAACGATCAACTACGACGGTCGTCTGTCCTTTTGCTATCACCACCGGAACACCGGCGGAGTGCTGATCGCCGGCCGGATCGGATTTCATGAGCTCCTCGGGTTTCGCCTTTCCGATGTCGGTTCTGAGCATCAGCGACGGCTCTGGGTGCGGGGCGGATTCCCCAGGTCGTATCTCGCCACGGACGACGGATCGTCGGCGCTCTGGCGGCACGGATTTATCAGGACGTTTCTCGAGCGGGACATTCCGCAGCTTTCCGCAGTACTCCCCACCCCGACGGTGCGACGAATGTGGACGATGCTTGCCCATCATCACGGCGGCATCGTGAACCACGCGGCCCTTTCCCGGGGGCTGGAGGTCTCCCAACCGACGGTGACGCGATGGATCGATCTTCTTGTGCAGACGTTCATGGTCCGGACGTTGCGCCCGTGGACGACCAATACGGGAAAACGGTTGGTGAAACGCCCCAGACTGTACCTTCGCGACAGCGGCATCCTCCACACACTGCTCTTATTGCAGTCGGAAGAAGATATCATCTCTCACCCGATCCTGGGGGCGTCGTGGGAGGGTTTTGCCCTGGAAGAGACGGCCAGAACGCTCGGCGTAGATATGGATACGTCTTTTTTCTGGAAGACCCACGCCGGTGCCGAGGTCGACCTGCTCTGGGAGCGACGGGGACGACGGTACGCTGCAGAGTTCAAGTTCTCCGACGCTCCAAAGATGACACGCTCAATCGCGACTGTCCGGACGGACCTGGCGCTTGACCATATCTGGATCGTATATCCCGGGAGCCGAACCTACTCTCTCGACGACGCGGTCACCGTTGTGCCGCTGGGCGGTATCGATCAACCTGGGAGTCTTGAATCGTGAGTAGTTAACGGTCCTGGTGATCCCATACGCCTACCGATACAGCGTCAGAAGCGGGACGGCGTCAAAATGCTCATCCCGTGTTACGAGTTCCGCCCCGGTATGAAGCGCCGTTGCGGCGATCCAGATGTCGTTGGTTGGTATCGGTGTGCCCCTGATGCGCAGCTCGTTGACTAGCAGACCGTATTGGCGCGCGATAGCGCTGGTTACATCCTCTACGGCGACTCCCGGGACAGCAAGAAAGGCGTCAAGTTCTTCAATATTGCGCCGTTCTCGACTCCCCCCATGAAAACCCGCGTACAGCTCACCAAGCACGACACTCGGGACGACGATCCGTGCCGCCCGCTCCAGGGCCGCCACCGTTTCCGCGTCGCCGCGCTTGAAATCTGAATAGGCGTTGGTGTCCAGGCAGATCGTCATTGCTGCCAGATCTCCGGGTCAATCGTCCGCATCGACTCAACGCGGGTGTCAAATGAATCTGCCTCGGTCGCGCTCCACGTGCCGGCAAGCTCGCTGAGATCGCGCCGTTTTGCCCGGTTTTGGGAGAACCCGAGCGCCTCTTCGACTAAATCGGTGACGACGCGGTTCAGGCTTGTGTGGCGTTCCCGGGCGCGCTCGCGGATTGCGCGTTCTACTTCTTCAGGGAGGTCCCGGATCGTTATTTGACTCATTCAGTCACTCCTGTAAGTCAGTATACGTGTATGCGCCGTGGGCGGCAAGGACGATAGCCTCCCCACCAGGCGGTCCGGTGCGGGCGGTGGGGTGCGTGGCGGCTTCGCAGAACACTCGGTGTTCGGTTTTGATTCTGATAGATGTACAATCTCCGTAAAATGTTGTACACTTTGCCTCGGGAGATACGCATGACGATAAAATCAAGTGAGTTGCGACGTCATCTGTTTACGGTGCTGGACCGGTGTCTGGAGACGGGGGAGGCGGTCACGATACCACGGAAGTCCGGGACGCTGCGGATTGCGCCGCTGCACCGACGGCTGAACGTTGCCGAGCTACCGGAACGGCCGGGGGTTCTGGTTGACGGGGACGGTCTTGACCGTTTCAGCCCCTCACAATGGTCAGCGGATGCTTTTTCTTGATACTCATGTGGCGCTGTGGCTGTACGCGGAACCCGCGCGTATTCCCGTGGCGACGCAACGTATCATCGACGGAGAGGAGCTCTTTCTTTCGCCGATGGCACGGCTGGAGATGTCGTTTCTGTATGAGATTGGCCGGCTCACTGATGACCCTGAGGGCGTCATCGGGGCGCTGACACGGGATCTGGAGCTGTCGATTGAGACCGCCGGGTGGGCGCGGGCGGCGGAAATCGGGGCGCATCTGACGTGGACGCGGGACCCGTTTGATCGTCTGATTACCGCCCACGCGCTGTGCTACAACGCGAGTCTGTGTACCCGGGACGGAACGATCCGGGATCACTACAGCCATGCGGTGTGGCGGCGTTTGTAGCTACCACGTAATTATGCCGCCCCGGGTGACCGGCGCGACCCGCGCGACCGGCCCCGTGGGGACAGCTATCCGTTCGAGGTACTAAAGATACCCTTCCATCCGCCGGCGCATGTCTGTTGCCACTTCAAGGTGGTCGCGCTCCCAGAGCTGCCAGTTGAGAAACTCTCCGGAGATGTACCCATCAAAGCCGGTTGCCTTGATCGCGTCGGTCCACTCGGCCACGGGGAGTTCTCCGTCCCCCGGCAGAACGCCGCGGAGCTCGCGCTCATCAACCCACGGCTCACCGACCGCGGGACGGTAGCCGTCGCACATGTGCACGCCGTAGATGAGCGCCGGGTCAAGCCGGGCGATCTCAGCCGGCTCGGCGCCGCGGCTCGCCCAGAAGTGCCAGTAGTCGATAACGAGGCCGACGTTGTCGGCGCCGGTGGCGTTGATGAGCCGCAGGCAGGCGTCGAGGGTATGGATCGGCGTCCACGCAGCCCCCTCTATCTGAAACCGGATTCCTTTTTCTGCACCGATCGCGGCGATCTCTTTGAGGTTGATCGCGGTGAGGCGGATGTTTTCTTCCACGGACAGGCCGTCGTGGGCGGAAAAGGGATTCACCTGGATCGTTGGCGCCCCGATCGTCTCCGCGACGTCAACGAGGCGACGGGTACGCTCAAAAAGCTCATCCCGGCCGGTGCGATCGGTCACTTCGATCCCGCCGATAATATCGATCGCGGCTGCTTCTATGCCGAACGAGTCGAGGGCATCCTTCAGCTCTCGTGCGGTGCGCCCCGCCTCAAGGTAGCGCGCCAGTTTGTCCGTGTGAACTTCCAACGCGGCGTAGCCCGCATCGCGCGCGATCCGCACGTCCGAAAGGATGTTCCCGTGCAGGGTCACCTGTCCGTGCAACGTCAATTTCATATTCTGTCTCCTTATTCCGGGTACGCCCCGGCCACCACCTGATCGTAATCAACAAGGGAGCCGGTCATCACTCCCGACTGCG
Source organism: Spirochaeta sp. (assembly GCA_027859055.1). GTDB lineage: Bacteria > Spirochaetota > Spirochaetia > DSM-27196 > Alkalispirochaetaceae > Alkalispirochaeta. The sequence goes on along the minus strand of JAQIBO010000100.1, from coordinate 3,469 downwards.
GGCTGAGCATGTACGAGATCAGCCCCGCAAGCTGGTCCGGCTGCACCAGCTGTCCCATCGGCAGGTTCTTTCCTGCCTGCTCCGCCCAGTCGTCTCCGGCACCGTGGTATCGTTTCTGAATCTCCGCTTCTCCGGCGGTTTCCATCCAGCCCGTAAGCACCCCGTTGCACCGAATCTTGTCTTTCACAAACGAGTTGGCCACGTTTCTGGTGAGCGTTGCCAGGCCACCTTTGGCGGTGGAATACGGCGTGAGGTAGGACTGGCCGCAGTGCACCACCATGCTCAAGACGTTGACGATCGTTCCGGGTTTACCGCGATCTTTCAAATTGCGGACAAACGCCTGCATCGTCAGAAACGGGGCGCGGAGGTTGACCGCCATGTGCCGGTCCCACGTCTCAATATCGGTGTCCAGGAGGCCACCCCGAGACGGGAGGCCCGCGTTGTTGACCAGGGCGTTGACCGTCCCGAACTTCTCGATCGCTTTCTCGACAAAACCTGTCGCCTGGGCCGGGTCGGCCAGGTCAGCCTGGAGGTAATAGATTTCCGCAGGTGCAAGGCCCACCCGTTCCGGCAGAGAGATCCCGTAGGCGCGCAGCTCATCAACAGCCCGCGAGCCCCGTTTCCCGTTGCGGCCGCAGATGGCAACCGCTTGCGCACCTTCCAACAGAAGTTTTTGTGCGACGGCGAAGCCAAGCCCCTGGGTGCCACCGGTGATAGCTGCCCGGGTATCTGTGTGTTGCATTGGTATCCGTCCTGATTATTCGTCGTTCTGCTTTTTCGGTAGCCCGAGAAGGCGCCTCGTCCGGCGGAAGTGCTGCCAGTGGCGGGTAACAGACTCTTCAACCGACTTCGTTTCAAGCACGTCGACGATGTCCGCGTGGTCCTCGGCGACGGCGATCATGCTTTCCATGTTCTCATAGGTCTGAATGATCACGTCTTTCATGAACGCCTGCAGCGTGTGGTAGACATCGTGAAAGAGGAGGTTATCTCCACCTTCGATAATGACCTGGTGAAACATGTAGTCCGCTTCCGCCATCTGTTCCCGGTCGTCCGCCGCGGCGGCCTCATACATAGTTGCCACGACGGCGCGCAGGCGCTGGACCGTCTCTGCGCCGGCGGGTTCCTGGCGTTTCAGCCGACCGGCGACGCGCCGAAAGGAGATCGATTCGATCGCTTCCCGGAGTTCGTAGACGTCGCGAATGTCGTCATTTCCAAGCAGCAGCGCCCAGGTGATCGCCTCAAGGGATATGTTGGCACGGTCCTGCACAAAGGTGCCCTTGGCCGCCTTGGATTCCACCACCCCCAGATGCTGAAAGACCTTGATCGCTTCCCGGATCGAGGAGCGCCCCACGCCAAAGAGCGTGGCGAGCTCCTGCTCCGTGGGAAGCCGGTCGCCGGGCTTGTAGCGGCCGGAGGCTATCAGCTCCTTGATCCGCGCCATAACCTGGGTGACGATCGTATTTTTGGAGATCGGCGTTTGTGAGAGCAGATTGTTGTCGGTATGGGTATCCACAACTCCTCCGTGTATCATTATGCCACCATCTCTCAGGCGCGCATACTACCCTTGAACGTCCGTTGAACTGACGTTCAAACAGCACCGCGCAACGCCGGGCGGCGGCAGGTTGCCACCACCGGACGTCGTCTTCGTTCTTTCGCTGCTATTTCTTTCCCCGGTTACGCATCGTATCGATGATGACGGCCACGATGATGATCACACCTTTCATGATCTGCTGCCAGTACGACGAGACACCGAGCAGGTCGAGCCCGTTATTCATGACACCGATTATCAGCGTTCCGACCACTGTCCCACCGATCGTCCCGATACCACCCTGGAGGCTGGTACCACCGATAACGGCGGAGGCGATCGCGTCAAGCTCGTACATGATACCCGCACTGGGCTGTCCGGCGCTCACGCGGGAGGTCAGAACCACCGCGGCGATACTGGTCAGAAACCCGGCATAGGCGTAAACCATAATCTTGTGACGGTCGACATTGACACCACAGATGTACGCCGCCTGCTCGTTTCCGCCAAGCGCGGAGGTGTACTTTCCGAACCGGGTGCTCGAAAGCAAAAAGTGGGAGAGCAGTATTGCCGCGAGAAATATCAGGACCGGAATGGGAATAAAAAAGTTCCTTCCAAAGTTCAGGATAGTTCCCTGTCCGAGAAACTGAAAACTGTCCGACAGATTATCCACCGGGCGCCCGTTGGTCACAAGGTATCCGACGCCACGCGCTGATACCATCATACCAAGAGTTGCGATAAACGGTGGAATCTTGAACTTCGCGGTAAGCGTCCCGTTGATACCACCCGCAAGGAGTCCCAGGGCAATGGCAACAACAACTGCCAGGAACATAGGCAGACCATACACTTCCCGGGCAACCATTGCGGCGATACTTCCGATCATCGCGACCAGCGATCCCGAGGAGAGGTCGATCCCGCCGGTGATTATGACGAACGTCACGCCCAGGGCGATAATTCCAATAACCGATGACTGTCGCAGTACGTTGACGATATTTCTGAATTTCAGAAATATCGATACGCCGTTGTCGATCGTGAGGATCGCAATGACAATACACATCCCGATAAAGATGAGAAAGATGCCCCACTTGCTGATAAACGCTTTTACATCGAATCCGGTTTTTTTGGTGCCGGCACTCGCCGATGCTTCATTACTCATTGATTTTTCCTCCTTTACACGGTGAGCGCTTCACCAGACGCAAGCTGCAGGACTTTTTCTTGCGTCGCCTCGCTGCGCGTCAGTTCGCCCGCTTTTTCACCTTCATGCATCACCACGATCCGGTCGCTCATACCGAGAATCTCCGGCAGCTCCGACGACACCATGATGATCGCTTTGCCCGCCTGCGCCAGTTTTGTCATCAGTTTATGGATCTCCGATTTGGCACCAACGTCAATACCCCGGGTTGGTTCATCGAGAATCAGAAGGTCCGGCTCCGTCAGCATCCAGCGGGCGATCAACACTTTCTGCTGGTTCCCACCGCTCAGGTTGACCACGATCTGGTCCAGGCTGGGGGTCTTCACGTTCAACGCGCTCCGCTGATGTTCGCAATCTACAGCCATCCGTTTGAAATCCAACCCCGTACGTTTCACATACGTGTCGATGTTGGACGCAACCATGTTGTCTTGAACCGAAAGGGGGAGGAACAGCCCCGACAACTTTCGATCCTCCGTCAGAAGACCCATACCGTGTTTGATCGCGTCCATGGGCTGGTTAATTGTGACGGGCTGGCCGTCTACCAGAATTTCTCCCGACTCCGGGGGGTAGACGCCGAAAATGCTTTCGATCACTTCGGTTCGCCCGGAACCCATGAGGCCGGAAATTCCGAGGATCTCACCTTTTCTGACTTCAAAAGAGACGTTCTTGAATTTTTTCCCGAGAGAGATATTCCGGACTTCCAGTTTTACGTCGGTAATCTCGGCGTCCTCTTTGGGGAAGAAATTGGTGAGCTC
>JAQIBO010000019.1 GCA_027859055.1 Spirochaeta sp. | reverse complement strand
CCCTGGAACTGGCGATGGAGATGGGGACCGGGTCCAATATTCGGACCGTTATTCTTGGCGGCGAGGTGTGGAACAAGTACGCCGTCGGGCCTGATGGGGGCCACGAGTACTTCGACCGCTGCCATCACCACCACACGTTGTTGCTCTCTGCCGACGGTATCGATCTGGAGCAGGGCGTCACCGTTTTCGAAACGCGGATTCTGCCGATCGTCCGGGCGATGCGGGCAGTCTCGGATCGGGTCATCCTGACCGTCGATTCCGGCAAATTCGGCCTTGCCCGTTACAACCGGGTGGCTGACTTTTCCGAGATCGATATTCTGGTGACCGATACGGGAATTCCAGTGGAGCACCGGTCCCGGTTCGAAGCTGCGGGGGTCACGGTTGTTGCGGTATGAAGGGTCGCGGTATGAGGAGTAAACGGGGTGCCTGAGATCAGCGTACAGATCATCAACGAAACAGGCCTGCACAGCCGCCCGGCGGACCTCTTTGTCCGGACCGCCAAGCTCTACCAGAGCGAGATCCTCGTTTTTCACGGTGAGCGCTCGGCGAGCGCGAAAAACATTATCAAGGTGATCCTGCTCAACGCCGCTCAGGGAGAGACGATCAGGATCGTGGCAACCGGATCTGACGCCAATGAGGCGATCGCCGACCTGCAGCGGCTGGTTGAATCCGGATTTCAGGAGATAAACACCGCAGTTGAGGTGTAATCCGTGGTCGCCGATGGTTATTCTTTTGTATAATTATCCGCAACTATGAATATACGACGTGGGATCGGGCTGATACTGGTGACGACGGTGGCGATAGTACTTGCAAGCTGCGGCGGCGGCTCCGCGGAAGTCACGCGCGAGGAAGCGGAGTCGCAGCGCACCGATCGACGAAGCGACCTGCTTGAAAAGATGGTGTCGCGACCGGGACCGCCGGATTTTCGCGTTGGCAGCGTTGGCGGAGAGTTCGTCAGTGCGGTCAACAACGATCCGAAGACATTCAACACCCTGACCGCCCGGGACGCCGATACCCGTGACGTTGTCGATACTCTGAGCAACTATCTTGCCGAGTACGACGCGTATGAACGGGAGTTCACCCCCGCGTTGGCAACGTTTGAGGTGGAAGTTTCTGAAGAAGATGACCGTCTACGGGTGTTCTATACGCTCCGGGACGAGTTATACTGGACACGAGCCAATTCCGGTCCGGAGAGCTGGGTTCCGGTCACCGCCGATGATATCGTCTACTGGTACGATGAGATTGAAGGTGACGCGGATCTCCAGCTCCCCGGCTATCCCGGCCAGTTTGTTGATATGCCCGACGGCAGCCGCGAGCGCACCACCGTGGACAAGGTGGACGAGCGCACCGTTGTCTTCACTTTCCCCCGCATCGTCGCCAATCCGATCCTGCAGACCAACATGAGCCCCTGGCCGCGACACATCTTTGAGCCGGCCAAACGGCAGGGTGGTGTCGAGGGGGTGCTCAACGTTCTTGCGGTGGACACCGACGTAACGGAAATTCCGAGTATCGGACCGTACCACATCGTCGAGTACAGCCCGGGAGTGCGCATCGTGTTGCAACGCAACCCCAATTACTGGAAGACCGATGACGAGGGTACAACACTCCCTTACATAGAGCGGCTCATTTACCGAATCGTTCCCGACGACAACACCGAGTACCTCCTCTTTCAGGAAGGACGCAAGGACGCGCACTCGGTAAAGCCGGAGCAGCTTGAAAATCTGCTCTCCGCCGAGGATCCCGACTACACGGTGTACAACGGCGGCGAATCTCTCGGGTCTTCATTTTTCGTGTTCAACCAGAACCCCGCCAATCTTGATCCGGTCAAGCTCAGCTGGTTCACTCAGACGGAGTTCCGGCAGGCGATGAGCTCACTACTGAACCGCCCGCGGATCGCGGAGCAGGTGTACCGCGGCCTCGCCGCACCGGCGCACCATTTTGCCGCAACCGCAAACCGTTTTTTCGACCCGGACATCCGGCTTGAGTACACCTACAATCCCGAGCGGGCGGTCGAGCTTCTTGCTTCAATCGGGATTACCCGCGGTGATGACGGACTCATGTACGACGCCGAGGGCAATCACATCGAGTTCGATTTCTACATGGGCGCGGAAAACCAGAGCGGTATAGATATGGTCAATATCTTTGCCGACGAGCTCAAAGACGTGGGAATCACCCTCAACGTCCGTCCCATCGATTTTCAGAACCTGGTGGAACGGCTCACCAACACCTATGACTGGGACGCTGCAACCGTTGCCCTTGGCGCAAATTACTGGCCCAGTGGCGGGAGCAACGTCTGGCAGTCCAGTGGCAATTTTCACCTCTGGCGCCCGCTGCAGGCGGAGCCCGCCACCGACTGGGAGGCGCAGGTGGACCGCCTGTACAACGAAATCCGCTTCACCATCGACGATGAGCAGGCCCGTGCGCTCTACGGTGAAATGCAGGAAATTCTGCTGACCGAACTGCCGCTTATGTATACGGTGCACCCGTTCTCCTTTCTCGCGATTCGCGACAAGTGGAACAACGTGTACTACGATACCCTGGGCGGAACCGATACCGAGTACTTCTTCCTGGCGGAATGACGGTCGTGGAGACGCGCGTCGCAAACATCCTGCACCGCGCCGCGGTCACCGTGGCCGCGCCGGTCTACGCGTTCCGATCGGCGCATCCCCTGGCCGCGTTTATCCTCGCCCGCGCCGTCTCGATGGTGACGATCCTGTTTATACTCGGATTCGCGATCTTCGGACTGATGGCGCTGTCCCCCGGCGACGTGGTGGATAACTACGTGCGCAGTCAGATGCTGATGCAGGAGGAGTTCCGGCAGAGCGACAACGAGTACACCGAGGACGCGATCGCTGCCGCAAAGGCGCGATTGGGCCTGGACCAGCCGTTTTACGTGCAGTACCTGCGCTGGCTCCGGCAGGTTTTTGTGGAACGGGACCTTGGACGCAGCCTGATCAGTCGCGCGCCGATCCTCTTTCTGATTCAGGACCGGATGGTCAACTCCCTGGTCCTCAACCTGATCTCCCTCTTCTTCCTGACGATCATCAGTTTCGCTTTGGGGATCTACTTCAGCTCAAAAGTGGGGACCAAAGTGGATATCGTCGCAACGGTGACCGCGCTTTTCTTCCACGCCTTTCCCGGAATTCTGCTTCTTATCCTGTTGCAGCTGTTTGCTGCGGTGAGCGGGCTTTTTCCAATCACCGCCTATCCCGATTTTCCCGCGTCGGAGGCGCCGGTGCGCTTCACCTTCAGCTACCTGTACCACATTCTGCTGCCGTTGATCGGGGCGTTTCTTGGAGGCATCGGCGGGACGATGCGAATGATCCGCGCCACAATGCTTGACCAGCTCGGCCAGCCCTACATCACCAGCCTCCGAAGCCGGGGTATCCGGGAACGGCGTATCTACTTTGCCCACGCGTTTCGGAACACCCTCAACCCGTACATCACCTCCAGCGCAAACCTGTTTGCCGGCCTCTTCTCCGGCTCCCTGATTCTGGAGATCATCTTTTCCTATCCGGGTATCGGTCGTCTGATGTACGAGGCGGTGCGGCAGGAGGACATCAACCTGGTTCTGGCAAATATCATGTTCATCAGCTTTCTGGTCCTCTTCGGTATGGTGATCAGCGATATCCTTCTTGCGGTGGTTGATCCGCGCATCAGATACGGGGCGGACCGATGAAACGGTTCTGGCGGGCGGTCTTTCGCAGACCCGTGGCGGCGATCTCACTCTTCGTACTCGTTGCGCTGTACGGGGGCATGTTTTTCGCCGAGTTCATTTCGCCCTACACGCCGACAGACGTCTTTCGGGGCAGTTCATACCACCCGCCGAACGTGCGCCTCTTTTCCCGGGAGCTTGGTCTGCGTCCGCAGATTCAGCGCTACGTTCTTGTCGACGATATCAACTGGGAATACGCCCCGGTTCGCGGGGATTATGTTCCCGTGCGCCTCTTCACGGAGGGGCCGGAATACCGCCTGTGGGGGCTCATTCCAATGTCGGTGCACCTCTTCGGGACAGAGGAACCGTATACCGCCGGTGCGGGAATCGGCGGTGATCAGAACGCCCGATGGAGCACCGGGGGACAGACCGAGCCGGTGTACCTTATGGGCGCGGACAACCTCGGCCGGGACCTCTTCAGTCGGATTCTGTACGGCAGCAGGATCTCCCTGACGATCGGCTTTATCGGCATCGCGATTTCTCTGACTCTGGCGATCACCCTCGGCGGACTTGCCGGCTACTTCGGCGGCTGGGCGGACTGGACGATTATGCGCTTTGCGGAGTTCTTTATCCTTATTCCCGGGCTGTATCTGATTCTCTTCCTGCGGAGCCTGCTCTCCCGGGACATGGATTCGGGGCAATCGTTCCTGATCATCACGGTGATTCTGTCGTTTGTCGGGTGGCCCGGCAGCGCCCGGCTGATTCGGGGCCTGGTCCACAGCATCAAGCGGGAGGACTTCATTATCAACGCGCAGCTCGAGGGGATCCCGCCGCTGGTGATCATCTTTCGGCACATTATCCCGCAGATGTCCTCAATTCTCATCGTGAGTATCACCCTGGGTATTCCCGGGTTTATCCTCGGCGAGACGGTCCTCAGTTATCTGGGCCTCGGAATTGTCGACCCCGCGGTGAGTTGGGGCAGTCTCCTCAACCGGGAGGTGACCACGTTGTCCAACCTGCGCAATTTCCCGTGGTTTCTGTATCCCGGCCTGTTTCTGTTGCTTACCACCCTGGCGTTCAACTTTATCGGCGACCTCCTCCGGGACGTCCTCGATCCGTACTATCGGGAGCGAAAGATCGGCGTATGATACTCTCTGTGGATAACCTGCACGTGAATTTTACCACCGGCAGCGGTATTCTCGAAGCGGTTCGCGGGGTTGGCTTCTCCCTCGACAAAGGGGAAATTCTCGGTATCGTCGGAGAGTCGGGCAGCGGGAAGAGCGTCACCGCCCACGCGCTGATGCGTCTGGTCCCGCCGAACGGGGCGATCATCGCCGGAGCGATTGCCTACCGCGGTCGTGACATCGCCGCGCTTGGCCCTGAAGAACTGCGGGCGTTTCGCGGCCGCGAGGTGGCGATGATCTTTCAGGAACCGGGGCGCTCCTTTGACCCGATTTATTCGATTGGGCGCTCTCTGGCGGAGACGCTCCGGGCCCACGAACCGGGATTGTCCGATGATGAGGTGCGGGCGCGGTCGATACGGCTTCTGGAAGAGGTGCACGTGTCCAATCCGGAGAGCCGGCTGGACAATTTCCCCCACCAGTTTTCCGGCGGACTCCTGCAGCGCATCATGATCGCCCACGCCCTGGCCGGGGACCCGGCGGTCCTTATCGCCGACGAGCCGACCACGGCGCTTGACGTGACGATCCAGGCGGGAGTGATCGACCTGCTTCGGGAACTTCGTCTCCGTCGCGGTCTGGCGATCATCTTTATCACGCACAACCTGGCGCTGATCTCCGGGTTCGCCGACCGGCTGGTGGTGATGTACGCGGGAATGGTGATGGAGGAAGGGCCGGTCGACACGGTCATCCGCGCCCCCCGGCATCCGTACACGGCGGGGTTGCTCGGCAGTCTCGTTCCCTTCGGCACACACCACAGCGAGCATCCGCTGCATATCCTTGCCGGTACCCCGCCGGATCCGACTCGGCACGAGGCGGGTTGTCCCTTTGCGCCCCGCTGCCCGCTGGTCACAGACGCGTGTCATACGGAGGTGCCGGAAATCCGGGAGGATGCGGGCGTGCGGTATCGGTGCATTATCCCCGGCGCCAAAACGGTGGCAACCAATGATTGAGCTGCGAAACGTTCAGAAGCGCTATCCCCTCCAGGCGGGTTTCTTTGCACGGGAGGACGCCTTTGTCCACGCGGTGAACGGCATGTCCCTCCGGGTGGAACCGGGCGAAATTTACGGCCTCGTGGGAGAGTCCGGGTGCGGCAAAACGACCACCGCCCGCCTTCTGGTCCGGATGGAACGCCTCAGCGGCGGAGAGATCAGTTTTACCGGGCAGAACGGCGTCACCTACCACCTCAGAGATATCAGCAGAGGCGACCTCACGGCGTTGCGCAGTCGCATTCGGTACGTCTTTCAGGATCCGGCTCGCTCTCTCAATCCGCGGCTCAGTGTGCGTGAGGTCCTGCTGTCCGGGTACCGCTACGCGCCCTCCTGGCCGGGGCGGGTACAGGCGGAACGGGAAGCGGGAGAGATCCTCGAAGAGGTCGGCCTTGCCGCGGGAGACCTGGATCGGCGGCCCGCGGATTTCTCCGGCGGACAGCGGCAACGGATCTCGATCGCCCGGGCGCTGATCACCCGGCCGGAAGTTCTTGTGTGTGACGAGGTGGTGAGCGCCCTGGACGTCTCCATTCAGGGGCAGATTTTACGCCTCCTGTTGCGCCTGCGGGAGGAGCGCAACCTCACGATGATCTTTATCGCCCACGATCTTGCGGTGGTGGGATACCTCAGCGACCGGATCGGCGTGATGTACCGGGGCGTGCTGGTAGAGGAGGCGCCGGCGCAGCAGCTGTTGCGCCATCACGTTCATCCGTACACCACCTATCTCTTCAACGCGATTCCCACCCTTGGCGCAGACGGTGCCACCGTGCACCAGCTTGATTCTCCGTTCACCCGTCAGGCGGACCCGACGGTCAATCCCGTGACCGACGAGGCGCTCCTCACGATGGACGAGTACGAACCGGGGCACCGGGTCGGTCGCATCTTTCGGCAGGAGGGCGTGTGATGGGCGTCGGAACCGCCCTCGACACGTTTACCGCGTGGGGGTTTGATCTCTTTATGGCGCCGCTGGAACGGTGGAAACTGCACCGGATCCGGACCCACCTGGTACCATCCGCCTCGGGAGATGTCCTTGAGTTGGGCGCCGGTACCGGTATCAACCTCAGATACTACCGCCACGACCAGGTGCGCACGCTGACCCTCAGCGACCGCGACGACCGCCGCGCCGTTCTCACCAACCGGATGCACAGGCTGGAACGGCGTCTCGGCGATGAGGTGCGCGTGGCCCGGATCGACGCGGAACGGCTGCCCTTTCCCGACGACAGCTTTGACACGGTGGTGGCGACGCTGCTCTTCTGTTCGGTGGACTGTCCACCCTGCGGCTTTGATGAGATCGCCCGGGTGCTGCGTCCCGGCGGCCGGTATCTTTTTCTGGAACACGTGTTGCCTGCGCGGAGCGGGACGGCGTGGCTGTTTCACCAGGTCAACCCGGTGTGGAACAACCTGTCCCGGGGGTGTAACCTCAACAGGGATACCACCGCGGAAATGGAACGGGCCGGTTTCGTTCTGGACCCGGTTCACCGCGACGGTTCCCACGGCGTCTTTGTATGGGGGACCGCCTACCCCGATACCCGAAACGGTTGACGCGCACGATGTGCTGCAAGCTCTCGTCAATCGTTTCGACTGGTGATACATTGACACGGATATGACCGTCTCGCTTCGCCGACGGCTGGAACGGCCGTTCTGGATCATCGCGTATCTTCTGTCACCTCTTATCCCGCTCAGTCTGTACCTCGCCGGATTCTGGTCCAATCTCCTCGAGAGCTGGGCGCTGTCGATGGCGGTGGGGGTGTTTGCCTACGTCTGGTATCTCAACCAGTTTATTATCGCTGCACGGCCGGCGTATTGGGAGCAGCTGTACGGGGTGGCCCGGATGTACCGGTTCCACGGTTATATGGCGATCGCCGCCACCGTGATGGCGCTGACCCATGTCGTCATAAAGAGCGTCATCTTTCCCGCCGTCACGGTGCAACAGCTTTTCGGCATCGCCGCGATCACGCTGTTTGTCATCGTCATCCTCGCGACGCTCGTCTTCATGGTGGAGTCACGGGTGGCGCGAATTCGTCCGGTGCGATGGCTTCGCACCTACGCCGCCGAGCGCTGGCGCTGGCAGTACCACCATCTCCGCCGGTTTCACAACCTGGTGGTGATTGCGGCCTTTCTCGTGCTCGCCCACGTGTTGATCGCGTTTTCCACGCAGGAGGATATCTGGCGCAGCGGCGTGATGGTGCTCTGGTTTGTCGTTGCCCTCGGCATGTACGGCTGGCACAAAGGCGTTGCCCCGGCGCGGCGACGGGCGACACCGTTTACCGTTGACGAGGTGGTTCGGGAAAACGACGTCGTTACCACCGTCCGGATCACGCCGCCGGCGGAACAGATGTTCCGTCACCGCGCCGGGCAATTCGCGTATTTTCGGTTTCCCGACGGCGTTCCCGGTGCGGAAGAGCATCCGTTTACCATCTCCTCGGCGCCGGAGGAGTCGCGGCTCGCTTTCAGCGCCAAGGGAATCGGCGATTTCACCGCTGCGCTTCCGCAGCTTCAGTCCGGCTCGCCCGTGCTGGTCGATGGACCCTACGGCGTGTTTCGCTGTGATCGTGTCGGTGACAGACGGCCGATCGTGATGCTTGCCGGGGGCATCGGTATTACCCCGTTTCTGAGTATGCTCGGTGAGCTCGCCGGGGGTGCCGCCGCCAAACCTGGTACCGCCGCAGGTCGGCCGCTCCACCTGATCTGGGCGCTGCGCACGCCGGACGAACTCTTTGCGGTAGACCGACTTCGTGAGTACCTCGCGCACCTCCCGGCACTCCACATACAACTGTTCTTTTCACGGGCGGCAACACACGAGGAAGTTCAGGAGATCGATGGCCTGCCGTCGGGGGTGACGTGCTCTCCCGGGCGCATCTCGATCGAAGAACTTGTCCGGCAGGGGTTGGTTGGAACCGGCCGCGAATTTTTCGTATGTGGTCCGCGACCGATGATGGACACGCTGGTTCGCGGTCTGCGGTCCCATGGGGTCCCCGGTGGCCACATCCATTTCGAAGCGTTTGCGATGTAGCGGTGAGGCACGATGGTACATGTTCGCGATTCATTACAGGGTCTGAAATTCTCCCCGACGCTCCTTATCAATGAAGAGGTGGCGCGGATGCGCGAACGCGGGGAGACCGTCTACCATATGGGGTTCGGCGAATCCCCCTTTCCGGTGCACCCGCTGATTCAGGAACGGATCTCCGGGTATGCCGGGCGCAATCAGTATATGCCGGCGGCGGGGCTGCAATCGCTTCGCGACGAGGCGCGGCGGTACATCCTCGAACGTCACGGCATCAACAACGACAATTTCGTGGCGATGATCGGACCGGGAAGCAAGGAGCTGATCTTTGACATCCAGCTGGCGGTGGATGGAGATCTCCTGTTTCCGGTACCCTCGTGGGTCAGCTATATTCCGCAGACGCTGATAACCCGCGATCAGGTCATCAAGATCTTTCTGAACCCCGATACCGCGTACAAACTGGACGGGGCCACCCTGGATACGGCGATCCGCGCCGCCCGGGACGCCGGCCGTAACCCGCGCAAACTGATTCTCAACTACCCGGCAAACCCGACGGGCATGACCTATTCCGATGACGAACTCGCCGAGATCGCCGCGGTGTGTCGGGAGCACAACGTTCTGGTCATTTCCGACGAAATTTACGCCCGCGTTTCCTTTGAAACGTACCACCGGAGCATCGCCCGCCACTATCCGGAAGGGACGATCGTCACAACCGGTCTCAGTAAGCACCTGTCCCTCGGCGGCTTTCGCGTCGGGGTGGCGCTGGTTCCCAGTGGAATGGAGCGCGTGTTTACCGTACTGCGCGCGATCGCCAGTGAGACGTTTTCCGCCGTTTCCACGCCAATTCAGTACAGCGTCATGGCGGCGTTTCAGGAATATCCCGAGATTGAAGAGTACATTCACACGTGCACGGAGATTCACCATCGGGTGACGATGCGCGTGTGGGAAACGCTGCGGCGTCTCGGCGTGGATTACGGTCGCCCTGCGGGCGCGTTCTACCTGTATCCCGATTTTTCGTCGTACGCGGAAATGTTGAAATCCCGGTACGGGATCCGCAGCAGCGAAGATCTTTCTCGCGAGCTCCTGACCAGGATGTCCGTCGCCGCCCTCCCGGGTACTGCGTTCGGTGAACACCCGGAGACGTTGCGGTTGCGGATATCCAGCGTGGACTTCAACGGAGCGCAGATTCTCAAATTGTACTACAGTGGCGCCTGGCAGGAGGACGATCAGTTTCTGGACCGTGCCGCGCCGCGCGTGCTGGAGGCGTGCCGAAGAATTGAACAGTTTTTTCAACCCGAGTAAAAGGATGAACCGCACGATGAATTCCAGACGACTTCCGTTCTTAGTTCTGCTGTTGTGGGTTGGTGGCGCGTTCGCCGTCGGTGCGCAGGCCAACTCACAGGCGGAGGATCGCGAGCGTATCGAGCTTGCGGGGCTGGCCCGTGGACCGGCGATCGTCGGCGGCGGCCTGTTTTTCGGCGAACCGAGCGGGATAAGCGCAAAGCTGTGGTTTCCGGAGTCCGGCTTCGGTTTCGACGCCCTCGCGGCGTGGTCGTTCCAGGACGAGGGGTCCGTGTACCTCCACAGCGACGTGATATACCATCTCGCCCTGATAGAGACCGCCGGTGGTCGTTACGTAGTACCCTCCGTGGGCCTGGGTGTGCTGGGGCGTCTCGGCGATAACGGCAGTGTCGGCGTCCGGCTGCCGGTGGCACTCTCCCTGTTTCTCTTTCCCTCCGTGCCGCTTGAACTGTTTGGCGAGATCTCACCGGGAGTGGGCATCTATCCCGAGACCGATGAAGAGTTCGGTGTGGGATTGGGGGTACGGTTCTATCTTCCGGTCCAAAGCCGTTAGGGACCGTTTTGCAACGGACCGTTTGAACGTGGTATCATCGAGGGAGAGGTAGCAGTATGCCCAAATCAGTACAATTCACCACCCACGGGGGGCCGGATGTGCTCTCCGTCGTTGAAACGCCCAAACCTGAGCCCGGCGCGGGCGAAGTTCGTGTCCGTCTCTACGCGGCCGGTCTTAACTACATAGATACCTATCACCGGACGGGGTATTATCCCGTACCCTCGTTACCCAGTGGTATTGGCCTGGAAGGTGCCGGCGTCATCGACGCGATCGGCCCGGATGTCAACGGCTGGAGCGCCGGTCAGCGCGTGGCGTTCGTGGTGACCTCGCTGGGAACCTACGCCGAATACCGGACCGTTCCGGCGGACCGCCTCGTGGCGCTTCCCGATGAGATCGAATTTGAACAGGCGGCGGGGATGATGCTGAAAGGGATGACCGCACGCTACCTGTTGCGCCAGACCTATCCGGTCAGTTCGGAAGACACGATCCTTGTCCATGCAGCGGCCGGAGGGGTTGGGCTTATCCTCTGCCAGTGGGCGGCATATCTCGGGGTCACAGTTATCGGTACCGTGGGAAGCCCGGAGAAAGCCGAATTGGCCCGTGAAAACGGCTGTTCCTACCCGGTTCTGTATCGCGAAGAGGATGTGGTGGACCGGGTGCGGGAGATCACCGGTGGGGCCGGTGTTGCCGTAGTGTACGATTCGGTTGGACGCGACACGATGGAGCAAAGCCTGCAGTGTCTCCGCCAGCGGGGTTTGCTGGTCAGCTTTGGCCAGAGTTCCGGTGCGGTAGAGGGGTTCGACCCGGTGATGCTCTCACGTCACGGGTCGCTGTTTCTGACGCGGCCGTCGTTGTTTCATTACGTTGCCTCCCGGGAAGAGCTGGAAGAAAATGCGGGCGAGCTGTTTTCCGTCGTCCGCTCCGGTGACGTTACCATTCCCGTCCGGCAGCGGTACACCCTCGAAGAAGCGGCAGAGGCGCATCGTGCCCTCGAAGCGCGGGAAACAACCGGTTCAACGGTCTTTGTGATCAACTGATCGCGTCCGGCAATCGTTCCTTGTGGATTGGCCGGGACCGTGTTATACCGGAAGTATGCACAAATCAGATATTGAAATCGCCCAGGCAGCGAAGATGCGTCCGATCGCCGAAATCGCGGCGACCGCGGGTCTTCCCGAAGACAAGTGGCTCCCATGGGGGAGAAATGTTGCCAAGGTTGACCCGGCGGCGGGAAATGCGCCGCGTCATCCCGACGCCCGCTACATCGATGTCACCGCGATCACGCCAACGCCCCTCGGTGAAGGGAAAACCACCCCTACCGTCGGATTGACGCAGGGGCTTGGAAAGATCGGCAAGAACGCGATGTGTGCGATCCGGCAGCCGTCGATGGGCCCGACGTTCGGGATAAAGGGCGGCGCCGCCGGGGGCGGCTACAGCCAGATCCTCCCGATGGAAGAGTTCAATCTGCACCTGACCGGTGATATTCATGCGATTACTGCGGCCCACAACCTGGTGGCCGCGGCGATCGACAATCAGATGTACCACGAATCGCGCTGGTCCGACGCGTTCTTTGAGAAGCGCGGCATCTCGAAACTGGATATCGATCCCTATTCAATCTCCTGGAACCGGGTGGTAGACCTCAACGACCGGGCGGTGCGAAACGTGATCACCGGCCTGGGAGAACTCACCGACGGCCCGCCCCGACAGGGCGGTTTTGACATCACCGTCGCCAGCGAACTGATGGCGGTTCTGGCGCTGGCGACCGACCTGGCGGATCTGCGGGAGCGGATCGGCCGGATCGTGGTGGCCCGGGACAAAAGCGGAAACGCGGTAACCACCGAGGCACTTGGCGTTGCCGGTGCCGCCACCGTACTGCTGCGCGACGCCCTGTGGCCCAATCTGCTGCAGACGATCGAGGGACAGCCGGCGTTTGTTCACGCGGGGCCGTTTGCCAACATCGCCCACGGTAACTCGTCGGTGATCGCCGACAAGATCGCCCTTGCCCAGGGTGGCTTCCTCGTCACCGAGAGTGGCTTCGGCGCGGATATCGGTATGGAGAAGTTCTTCGACATTAAGTGTCGTGTCAGCGGCATGTTCCCCGACGTGGTTGTTCTGGTTGCGACGGTGCGCGCCCTCAAGATGCACGGTGGCGGACCCAAAGTGACCCCGGGACGACCGTTGCCCGACGAGTACCAGAGTGAAAACCTGGAACTTCTGCGCGCCGGTCTGGACAACCTTCGCGCGCATCTTCGCATCGCCGGTGAGTTCGGCGTACCGGTGGTGGTTGCGATTAACGCGTTCGGAACCGACACCGAAGCGGAATGGGACGTGATCGCCGCCGCCGCGAAGGAGGCAGGGGCCTACGACGCGGTGGTCACGAAGCACCACGCGGAAGGTGGTGCCGGAGCTGAGGCGCTTGCCCATGCGGTAGCCGCCGCAGCGGAAGCACCGAAAGAGCCCCGCTTCCTCTATGAGGCCAGCGCATCTTTGGAGGAGAAACTGCGGACGGTAGCCACCAGACTGTACGGCGCCGCCGACCTTGATATCAGTCCGTTGGCGAAGAAACAGATCGCCCAGTTCGAGGAGGCAGGATACGGAGATCTTCCGGTGTGTATCGCCAAGACCCACCTTTCGATCAGCCATGATCCGAGTCTGAAAAACGCGCCGAGTGGCTTCATCTTTCCGATTCGGGAACTCCGCCCCAGTATCGGCGCGGGATTCATCTACGCCCTTGCCGGTGATATCCGGACGATGCCGGGTCTACCGAGCGTCCCCGCATTTCGTGGCGTCGATATCGATCCGGAAACGGAGCAGGTGCGCGGTCTGTTCTGACGGCCGCAGCGAATACGGGTATACTTGAGTTATGCAACTATCCTGGGACTCCATTCGCGGGGAGATGATCGGACAGGATGCAACGGTCCTGACACCCTATGGTGAGCGCTACGTTACCTACGCCGATTATACCGCCTCCGGGCGGGGTCTCTATTTTGTAGAACGGTACATGCGCTATCTCCTCGAGTTGTACGCCAATACGCACACCGAGGATGACTCGACCGGGCGTCTGACCGGTCGCCGCCTTGCCGCCGCGGAAAAACTGATCAAACAGCATCTCAACGCGGGTGATTCGTACCATCTCGTTGCCGTTGGCGCCGGGGCGACCGCCGCGATTCATCGACTGCAACAGATGCTCGGGATCTACCTTCCGCCGGTCACGCGCGAGCGCCTCGGAGTAACTGCCAAAAGTGATGTCGCACCGGTGGTATTTGTGGGTCCCTACGAACACCACTCCAACGAGATCTCATGGCGCGAAGGATTTGCCGAGGTTATCGAGATCGAACTTGACGGTGCCGGTATGCTGAGCCTGACGGATCTGGAGGAAAAGCTGCGGGACGAACGCTGGGCGGGGCGCGAAAAGATCGGGTCGTTTTCGGCAGCGTCCAACGTCACCGGTATTCGCACCGATGTGTACGCCGTCGCCCGGCTGCTCCGCCGGTACGACGCGCGCGCCTTCTTCGATTTTTCCGCTGCGGCGCCGTACGTGGCGATCGACATGCACCGTGACGAGGAGTCCCGCTTTGACGGGGTGTTTTTTTCGCCGCACAAGTTCATCGGTGGACCCGGAGCAGCCGGAAGTCTGGTTGTTCATGACTCGGTCTCTCGCCGGGACCTGCCGCCGGCGGTGGCAGGCGGTGGTACGGTCCGGTTTGTCAGCGCGACGCGGCAGGACTACGTGGAAAACGTGGAAGAGCGTGAGAAGGCGGGTACCCCCGCTATCCTGCAGACGATGCGCGCCGCCCTGGCGATCGACCTCCAGCGCGCCCTGGGTATTGAGGCGATCCATACGAGAGAGCAGGCACTGCTTCAGCGGGCGTATCAACGCTTTGGCGAACATCCGGAGATTGAGCCGCTTGTACCGGATAGTTCTGGTGACCGCCTGGCGATCTACTCGTTCAATGTGCGCTACGGTGATGGTTACCTCCATCCCCGCTTTGTCGTCCGGTTGCTGAACGATCTGTTCGGAATTCAGTCGCGCGCTGGATGTTCCTGTGCGGGGCCATACGGACACCGGCTGCTCAATATCGACATGGAAACGTCGGAGAAGTACCACCGCCGGATCGAAGCGGGAGAGGAGGGGCTCAAGCCGGGATGGGTGCGCCTCAATTTCCACTACCTGACAACCGACGAAGAGTTCGAGTTTATCGCCGATGCGATAGAGTTTGTGGCCCGGTACGGCCAGTTCTTTCTGGCGGAATATGCGTTCGATCTGCAGTCAGGGGCGTGGATACACCGCGACGATGCCGATGAAGTTGAAGGATTTGGTATTGGTGAGGCGCTGACCCACCGCATGGAAGAGCCGGCGCATGCCGACGAACCGCTTGTCGACACCGGAAGCGGCCGGTCGCTGGGTACGATAGCGGTACTTCGGCGCTACCTCGACGAAGCGTTGGAACGGGCGTACCATCTGGCGGCGTCCTTTGACGACACACATGTGCGGAAAACCGAGGGGGATCTGATCCCGTTCTGGTATGTGGAGATGAAGCAATGAAACGGGCAGTGGTGATCGGGAGCGGTTTTGGCGGATTATCGGCGGCGGCGTTCCTCGCGCAGGACGGGTACGAGGTAACGGTGGTCGAAAAAAACGCCTGGGTTGGCGGCCGGGCGCGCGTTCTGGAATCGGAGGGTTTCCGATTCGATATGGGCCCAAGCTGGTACTGGATGCCCGACGAGCACGATCGGTGGTTTTCACGGTTCGGCGAAAATCGGGAAGACTACTATTCGATCCGGCGCGTAGATCCCGCGTATCGCGTCTATTTCGGCGATTCCCTTCCCGGAGAGTCCCGGACGGTCGTGGATATGCCCGCGGACCACTCCGGCGCTCGAGAGGTGTTTGAGCGCTATGAGCCGGGAGCCGGTGCACAGCTGGACGCCTATCTTGACGACTGTAAACGCAAGTACGAGTTCGCGATGGGCAATTTCATCTACAAGAACTTCTATTCAATTTTCGACTTTGTGAACTGGGCCGCCGTTTCCCACGTCGGAATGCTCAACATCCTGCAGAGCTACGGGGGCCGGGTCAAACAGTTTTTCTCCCATCCGTATCTGCGCAAAATGCTGGAGTTTCCGGTTGTATTTCTCGGCAGTAACGCCCGCTCCACACCGGCGATGTACACGCTGATGAACCACATCGACTTCAACCTCGGGACATGGTACCCGGACGGCGGTTTTGGAACGGTTGTCGCGGCGATGCAACAGGTTGCGGAACGGCAAGGCGCACGCTTTCTCTTTTCCCATGAGGCGATCGGCCTCGACATTCACAACGGGCGCGCGCGAGCCGTAACGGTCCGTACCACTGATGGTGGCGAAGCGTCTATTCCCGCCGATGTGGTCGTTGCCAACGCCGATTATCCGTGGATGGAAATGGAGCTTCTTCCGGAAACGCACCGCTCGATTCCGGCACGGCGGTGGGACAAGGTGCGGTTGGCCCCTTCGGTACTCAACTTCTACCTCGGATTCGACCGTAAGCTGGACGAGTTTTCGCACCACACGTTTTTCTTCGATTCCGATTGGGAGGAACACTTTGACGCGGTGTATGAATCACCCCGGTGGATAGACGCCCCGCTTTTCTATCTTCATGTTCCCTCGCGAACCGATCCATCCTGCGCTCCGGACGGCGGCGAAGCGGTCTTCCTGCTGATACCGATCGCGCCCGGTCTGGAGGACACGCCGGAACGGCGGCAATACTATCTGAATCGCGCCTTTGACCGAATCCGCGCCCAGACCGGCAGGGACCTCCGTGAGAATCTGGTCTTCTCCACCGATATGTCGCTTGATGACTTTGAACGGGACTACCATGCGTACAAGGGAAATGCGTTCGGTCTGGGGCAGACGCTCTTTCAAACCGCCTGGTTCCGGACCGCCAACCGATCGAAAAAGGTCCAGAACCTGTACTACGCGGGACAGTACACCGTGCCAGGGACGGGAACCACAATGAGCATGATCAGTGGCGAGGTTGCGGCGATGCGTGTCCACAAAGAACATGGCTGATAGGCTGAGCCAACGGATGGGCTGACGCAACGCGCTTGCCGAGGCTCCGCTCCCTGACTACACTGCCGGTATGAGTTGGTTTGGAAAGATGCTCGGCGGTACGATCGGGCTCATGATAGGCGGGCCCCTCGGCGCGATCGCCGGTGGCGCTATCGGGCACCATCTGTTTGATAAGGGTGATACTCGGGAAGGCGGCGGTGCGTGGGTGAACCAGACCGGGCGCGGGGCCGCCGGAACCTCCTCGGTAGAGGAACGGCAGGCGGCGTTCTTCCTCGCGCTCTTCTCCATTCTTGGTAAACTGGCAAAAGCCGACGGACAGGTCACCCGTGAAGAGGGGGAAACGGTCGTCTCGTTTCTCGATCAGATGGGCGTGCAGGGACGGCAGCGTCAATTCGCGATACGCGTATTCAACGAGGCCAAGGATTCTCCGTACAGCGCCGAAGATTTTGCCCGTCAGTTTGCCGGGATGAGCCGGATGCAACCGGATCTGCGCTCCAGCATGCTGGATATGCTTTTTCAGGTTGCCCTTGCCGACGGGGAATATCACCCGAAAGAAGAGGAGATGATCGCCGCGATTGCGGCTATTCTCGGGGTCAGCCAGGCTGAACTTGACGCGTACCGGTCCCGATACGTGGATACCACCGATACCGCCTATGCGGCGCTGGGACTCTCCGCCGACGCCGACGACGAAACGGTGCGGAGCACCTACCGCAAACTGGTCCGCGAATACCACCCGGACCGCATCATCTCCCAGGGCATGCCGCAAGAGTTCGTCGAGTACGCAACAAAGCGATTTCAGGAGATTCAGAGCGCGTGGGACGCGATCCGGAAAGAACGCAATCTGTAAAGGGAGACCTTTAAGACCGTTAAAACGCCCCGTAGATCAGACCGTGATTCCGGACGTGGAGGGGTTGCGTCGCGTGGGCACCAAACGCGCGATCCATAACGTGTCGGTATTCGGTGAACAGGTCCTGCGGAACGACTGCCAGGATCGTACCGGCAAAGCCACCGCCGTGGACGCGACACGCTCCCACCGCTCCCCGTTCAAGGAAGTACTGCCGTGTCAGGGTAAGTCCCAGCGCCAGAGACTGGTCGGCTCCTCCGTTTTCCGGGTAGACGTTCTGCAGCATCATCCAGCTGGATTCTCCGCTTTCGTTCATCAGGGTCAGTACGCGATCGGTAAGTCGGGAGTCGACCGCGTCGGTGAGCGCGGATACGCGGTCCTGCTCGTCGAAGAAATGAAACGCCCGCAGGACCGCCCGGTCACCGGCGCTCTTTCGGACGGCTCTGAGATGCTGCAGGAGGTGCTACCTGGATGTCTCCGCCAGATTCCCGACGCCGAGAACCTCTGCGACGGCGTGCATCTCCCGTGGCACCGCGGCGTATTGATCGGTAAGATCCGCATGGCTCCCCCCGGTGTTGACGATCGCCAGTTGGTGGTTTGTGCGTTGGAAATCGAGGGTGATCTGGTGATAGCGAGGTTCCTCAGGGTCGGAAAAATCGATCGCGACGCAGCCGCCCACGGAAACAGCGGTCTGGTCCATGAGACCACTCGGCTTTCCGATATATTCGTTTTCCGCAAATTGCCCGATCCGGGCGCGTTCCTGCGCCGGGACGTCGGACTCGCTTAACGCCTCATGAATCCCGATAAGTGAGATTTCCAGCGCCGCAGACGAGCTGAGCCCGCTCCCCGGCAGAACGCGACTGTCCAGGACCGCATCGTACGCCGGCGCCGCGTATCCGAATTTGGCAAGGCCTGCGATAACCCCGCGCATCAGGCGTTGCGTGTCGTTGACGTCGAGGGAACGGTCGCTTTCGGGGTCCACCTCAAACGCATCTTCCCACCCCAGTGAGACAAGCCGTGACCTGTTGTTCCGGGATGGTGCCGCAACGATGAGGGTATCCAGGTTTATCGCCGCCGCGACGACGCGGCCGTTGTTGTGGTCGGTGTGGTTGCCGATTATCTCACTCCGCCCGGGAGCGCTGACAAGAACGGTTGGTTCCCGGTCGAATTGTTCGACAAACCGGGTATGGACCTGTTCAAGACGGGCGGGGCCGTTTTCTACACTGTGCAGGATTTCAGAACGACGGATTCGCATCTGATTACACCTCTTTCCGGCGAAGAACCTTACTCGGGGTCGGTTTCATCGTCGGTCAGATTGGTTCGAATAAGCGGTTCCAGCTCCTCGGCCCGCTTTTCCTCGATCCGATCGATAAGTTTGACCGCAAGTACCCGCGGCCACTCAGGAAGCGTTCCCGCCTCGTCCGCTTCGTATTGGGCAAGCATCGTCTCAAACCGTTCCTGAGCCACATCGTACTCTTCCTGCTTGTAGGCGATATAGGCGATCTCGTACTCCGCTTCCATGATACTTCCCCGATCGTCGGGGTTGCGACGGATGAACTCCCGATAATACCGCAGGGCGTCCTCATAGTTCTGACGATCCACCTCTTCCTGAGCGCGCTGGAACATCTGCGCTTTGCTGAGATCTTCCGGAATCTCTTCCGGCGTGGACTGACAGGCGAGGAAAGCAGCTGCAACCAGCGCCACAAGACCGACTTGAAGGAACAGGACGAAATAACGTTTCACCCGCTAACGGTAGCACGTTTGCATCGCCCGTTCAAGATAGCTATACTCACCGCCATGATCGCTACAATCGTGAACGCCCTCGCTGTGATTGTCGGAACCGTTATCGGTCGGTTCTCGGGACAACGTATCGGCGCGCAGTTTCGTCACACCGTTTTTTCCGGAATCGGTGTTGTTTCGCTGCTCCTTGGAATTTCCATGGCGCTGCAGTCACAGCGCACGCTGTACCTCGTTCTCTCTCTCGTTGTCGGTGGGCTGATCGGTGCCGCCCTGCGCGTGGAGGACCGGATTTACGCGTTTGGCGAGTGGTTGAAGGCGCGGTTCCACGTTGCCGGAGAAGTTGCCGACGAAAACCCGTCCGCCGAACGGCACGGCTTCGCCGAAGGGTTCCTTGTTGCATCGGTGCTGTTTTGCGTGGGAGCGCTGGCGATCATCGGTTCCTTTCAAGCCGGGGTGGAACGTGATTACAGTCTGCTGTTCACCAAATCGGTGATGGACGGGTTCATGGCGATCCTGCTCACCACGGCATACGGGATCGGCGTCGGGTTTTCCGCGATTCCGATTCTTGTTTACCAGGGTGGTCTGACGTTGCTCGCGGGAATACTCGCGCCGTTTGTGAGCCCGCTGCTGCTGAGCGAGATCTCCGGGGTCGGTGGCGCGATGGTGGTGATGATCGGGATCAACCTGCTGGAACTGCGGACGATCAAGACCGGCGACTTTCTGCCGGGAATCGTCCTGGTTGTCCTGTTTGTTCTCGCCGACCCGTTTCTGGGTGCCCTGATCGGTTAGGTCAGCCGCAGGGGTGAACGCCCCCGCGGTCGTGGGCCGGAACCACTCCGGCCCGCCACGTTTTACACCGTCAACCGTTCCAGCGCAGAAGACCCGGTACATACGGATGAACCAGATCGCGGTGGCTGGGCACCACCCGGACGGCAAAACCCTGCCGGCCGGCGGTTTCGCAGCGTACTTTCGTCTTGTACAGGTGGCCCTGTTCGTCCGCTGTTCCCGGTTTCATTTCCACCAGTCGCGGCGACACCAGGTCGCCTTCCGCGTTGATGCGGCCGGTGTACAACTGGACGGAGACCTCTTCCGGGGAGATTTCACCGAGTTGAACACGGCATTCCACGGCAAAGCTCTCGCCGACCTTGAGATTGCGTCCGGAGCCACCGGCGATGTCAAAAACGGACACCGCGTCCCACGCGTCCCGCAGTCGCTGCGTATAATCCGCCAGATCCCGGGGGATCTGATACGAACTCTTTGATATCCGCTCGTAGTTTTTGAGGGCCGGCAGATAGAACGTCTCCGAGTACTGGGTCAGCATGCGGCTTGTCGAAAAGAGGCCGCCCAGCTTCTGCATGGAGCTTTTCATCTTGCGGATCCACTCGCGGGGCAAACCGTCGCGACCACGCTCGTAAAAGGTCGGAATGATCTCGCGTTCCAGCAGATCGTACAGGAGCTTACTCTCTATTTCGTCCTGCATCTCTTCGTCGGCGTATTCCTCGCCGGCCCCGATCGCGAATCCCACCTCCGGGTCATATCCCTCATCCCACCAGCCGTCGAGGATTGAGCAGTTCAAGACGCCGTTAATTGCCGCTTTCATGCCACTGGTACCGCTGGCCTCCATCGGCCGTCGCGGCGTATTGAGCCAGATATCGCTACCGCTGACCAGGTGTTTGGCAATTTCCAGGTCGTAGTTTTCGAGGAAGACAATTTTGCTGCGAATTTCCGGATCGCTTGCGAAATGCACAATGTCCTTAATAAGGTTCTTGCCGGGAATGTCGTGGGGGTGGGCCTTGCCGGCGAAGATAATCTGCACCGGTCGGTCCGGATTGGTCAGTAAGCGCCGCAGGCGGTCGGGATCGCGAAAGAGCAGGGTGGCGCGCTTGTACGTCGCAAACCGGCGGGCAAAACTGATCGTGAACGTGTATGGCGACAGCACTTCATCGGCGTAGATCATTTTCGCCTGGCTCGCTCCGCGGTGCATCAGCTGATCTTTCAGGCGTTTTCGCGCAAACGAAACAAGCTTGTTTTTCCGGATTTCATGGGTGCGCCAGATCTCCTCGTCGGAAATCCGGTCCATGCGATTCCAGATATCCGTGTTGGTCGGTTCATCGTAAAAGCGCGGCCCAAAGTATCGGTCCAGGAGCTCCGTCAGCTCCGCGCTCAGAAAACTGCGCGAATGGACGCCGTTGGTGATGTGGGTGATCGGGATTTCGTCCTCCGGGAGGCCCGGCCAGATCTGTTTCCACATCGTCCGTGACACATCGCCGTGCAGTTTACTGACACCGTTGTTGTAGGCGCTGAGCCGGATCGCCAGAACGGTCATGCAAAACGGCTCCTGGTGATCCGCGGGGTTTTCCCGACCAAGGGCGATAAACTCTTCCCAGGTAAAACCGGAACCCGCGGCGATCGTGTCGAAGTACTTCTGCATCATATCGACACCGAAGCGCTCGTTGCCGGCGGGGACCGGTGTATGGGTGGTGAAAATATTGGTTGGCCACAGCGCCTGAATCGCCTCGGGAAGCGACAGTCCGTCGTGGCGGATATACTCGCGAATGCGCTCGATCCCGAGAAACGCGGAGTGCCCTTCGTTCATGTGGGTGACCGCCGGGTTGATCCCGATCGCCCGCAGCGCGCGGATGCCACCGATTCCGAGCAGTATCTCCTGGCGCATGCGCATTTCCCGGTCGCCGCCGTACAGCGTTGCGGTGATCCGGCGATCGGCTTCACTGTTTTCGTCGAGGTTCGCGTCCAGCAGGTACAGACTGACGCGACCGACCCGCACCTCCCACACCCGGGCGGTCACCACGGAATCGGGGAAATCCACGGATATTTTGATATCGTTTCCGTCACGGTCCCGTACTCGGCGGACCGGCATGTTGTACCAGTCGTTTTCCGGGTAGCTTTCCTGCTGAAATCCATCCGCGTTGAGGTACTGGCGAAAATACCCTTGCTGGTAGAGCAGACCGACCGCGACCAGCGGCAGTCCAAGGTCACTTGCCGACTTGAGGTGGTCACCGGACAGGACGCCGAGTCCGCCCGAGTAGATCGGCAGGCTGACATCGAGGCCGTATTCCATCGAAAAGTACGCGATAATGTTTTTTCGGGTTCCGCGGTACCACGTATCCTTCCCGGCAACGTAGGTCCGGAACTTCTCGTTGACACGCTTGAGTGCCGCCAGGTAGGAGTCGTCCTTGGCCATTTTTTCATACCGGTCCTGGGGAACCATTCCCAGCATTCGGACGGGATTCTGGTTGCTCTGGATCCACGCGTCAAAGTCAAGTCGCGTGAACAGCGTCAGCGCGTCATCGTTCCAGCTGAGCCACAGGTTGTGGGCGATCTCTTCCAGCGGCTTGAGTGCCTTGGGAATCTGCGGATTGACGGTAAATTCGATATACTTCATGAAATCTTCCTTCTGGTCTGGTCTGGTCTGGACGCTGGGCGACGGATTACCGCGCCCAGCGTTCGGGGTGTTCATCCACGATCGGAATAAACACGGTCCGCTCGCCGCTTTGCGGGAGCGCATCGATAGCGGTCAGCGCTTTGCGCAGTGACGCTTCCTGGCAGACATGGGTGGTAATGACCACCGGGATAAGCTCGTTTCGAAGCGCCTTTTCGTTTTGAATGAGGCTGGCGATGCTGATGCCGTTGGCGCCGAGAATGGACGCCACACTTGCGAGAACACCGGGACGGTCCTGGGCCATGATGCGCAGGTAATAGCGGCTTGACGCCTGGTCCGCGGATATCTGCGGCGGCCCCGCGTTGCGGTCCGGCCAGTAACCGGTGTGCTGAAAGGTGGCGGGGAGCGTTCCGGTGCCGATCGCGAGAATGTCCGCGACCACGGCGCTGGCGGTAGGATCCCCCCCGGCGCCGCGGCCGTAGTACAGCGTGTGTCCGGTGCGGTGCCCGTACACGCTGACCGCGTTGAACGGTCCGGCCACCCACGCCAGCGGGTGTTCTTTGGAGATAAACGCCGGGCGCACCCAGGCGGTCACGCCGCCGTTGAGGCGGTAGGCCACTGCAAGGAGCTTGACGACATACCCCAGTTCCAGGCCAAACGCCACATCGGTAGCTTGGAGGTTGTTGATGCCGGTTACGGGGATTGCGTCAAATTCCACGTCGGTACCGAAGGCAAGGGAGGTCATGATCGCCAGCTTGTGCGCCGAATCGCCTCCCTCCACGTCGAGACTCGGATCCGCCTCGGCCAGGCCGGAACCCTGTGCATCGGCAAGCGCTTCGGAGTAGCTTTGCCCCTTTTCTATCATCTCGGTGAGGATGTAGTTGCACGTCCCGTTGACGATGCCGTACAACGCGTCGATGTGGTTTGCCACCAGACCGTCGGTTATCGCGCGGATGATCGGAATACCTCCGCCGCAACTCGCCTCAAACCCGATCGTCAGGCCCCGTTCGCGGGCGTAGGCGAACAGTTCTTTTCCATGGTGCGCAAGAAGCGCTTTGTTCGCGGTGACCACGTGGGCCCCCGCATCCAGTGCTTTTTTTATCAGCTCCCGGGGAAACTCGATGCCGCCGGCAAGTTCAATTACGATGTCCAGTGAGTGTTCCGCAAGAACGGTGTCGATATCTTCGGTAAACAGCTCTTCCGGAAGTCCCAGCTCCCGGGCGTGGTTAAACGTAAGACTGACAATAGCGACCAGTTCAACGTCCACACCACTTCGTTCGATGAGGAGGTCGCGCTCTCGCAGCAGGATCTCGGCAGTGGCGCCACCGACGGTTCCACAACCGACAAGAGCCACCCGGAGGGTCTTATGGGCTTTCATTAGGCGGCATGGTACGGATACGTCATGCCGTTGTCAACGCGTCGGCCTCCTGCTACGCTGGCACGTGCGGACCGTCGGTGTCCGCGATGCCGGGAGGAGCGATGATTTCACCACTACAGCCTGACACCCTTTCTGCGGGGGAACTGCTGCGGCGGATGCGGACCGATCGGACGTTCGATTTTTTCCACCGCCCCGACATACACCCCGCACCCGATTATCTGTACCTCCGGCCGGCTGTGTTGTTGAACGATCAGGTGGTCTGGGGCTTTCACTACGAGGATGTTCTGAATCTCGAGGCTGACGTTGAAGCTGACGCCGATTCAGGCCCGGCACAGGTGGTGCCGGTGCTTCGGATCACCCATGCGGACCCCTCGCCCGCGGACGAAAATGCCGTGCAGGTCGTTGCGGTCAGGTACGCGCTGGATGGCGAAGGGCGTGCCGGCACCTACCGCTGGACGGAGATCAACCGGATTGTGTCACATTTGGAGCGCGTTCTTGCTCCCGACGTGGAAGGGTATCCGGTCCCTGCCGCGATCCGTTCCGCGATCGATCCCGCGCGTGATCTTCTGGAGCTGTTGCGCCGCTACCGTCGACTGGCGGAACCGCTGCGCGCCGCCCTCGATGCCGGCGATATCGATATTCGAACCGCCGAAATCGTCCCGGACGGGCTGATACCCACCGTTCCTGCTCTCCTTGAGGCGCTTCAGACGCTCAGTTTCAGCGATCGTCGTCAGATCCTGCGGCTGGCGGCGGGGTTGTGGCGCCGCGGCGATGTGGACGTTGACGATATCCTGGCGACGATGGAACTTCGGGAACGAAACGGAATCCTTGACCGGTTGCGGCGGCTGAGATACCCGGTTGTCACCGACATCGAGACGGCGATGGGCCGATTCCATGACCGATACACCCGGGGAACCGGAGTAGAGGTGGCGTTTCCTCGTAACTACGAGGGTGAATTTCTGAACGTCTCGTTCCGGATCCGCTCCCGGGCCGAGCTTGAACGGCGCCTTGCCGCCCTTGAGCGCATGAAGGAGGAGGTTGATGACCTCGTGGGACTTCTATTCTAGAACGCTGGACCAGATCGTGTGGAGCGACGGTACCGGTGATTCCGACACGCGACGACGCGTTGATGATCTGATTGCGACGGTACCGCAGCTGGGTACCATTTCCTCACGGGAGATATCCGATCTCCGTGATCTGCCGGCGGATGCACTCTCTCCTCGAACGATTGTGGTGCGTCGGCCGCAACGGGGCGACCTCGGGCGGTGTCCGGGAACCCATGGTCACCTGTGCTGCAACTACCTGACGCTGAACGTGTATCTCGGGTGCACCCTCGGGTGCACCTACTGCATCATGCAGAGCTACCTCCGCAATCGGACCCTTGAGGTTCACCTGCCCACAGCAGAAACGATCGCGGAAATACGCGCGGTGGCGCAGCTTCAACCCGACCGGGTGGTGCGCCTCGGCACCGGTGAAGTCGGGGACAGCCTTTTGTACGATCCGCTGTTTGGTATTTCCGGGGAGCTTATCGAGAACCTGAAAGATATGGAACAGTTGCGGTTCGAACTCAAAACCAAAACCGACTACGTTGATCATCTTCCCGCCGGGGGGGACGCCTCGCGACGAAACGCCGTTGTGTCGTTTTCGCTGAATCCACCGGAAATCGTCTCGGCGGAGGAGGGGAGCTCGGCACCCCTGGAGGCGCGACTGGCCGCGGCGCACCGCGCCGCGCAACGGGGATACCGCCTGGCGTTTCACTTTGATCCGATGATTCACATTCCCGACTGGCAGCGCGCCTACGGCGCAGTCATTGACCGACTCGCGACGTTTGGTAAGACCGCGCCGGAATGGATCAGCCTGGGCACATTACGGTATCCGCCAAGCCTGAAGGGCATAGTCGAGGACCGGGCGTACGCGCTTGACGAGTTCGCCACCTCCAACGACGGAAAAATGCGCTACCTGCAGCCGATTCGCGCGGAGATGTACCGATTTGCCAAAGAGCGTATTCGGGCGGTTTTACCGGACACACCGGTGTACCTGTGCATGGAAAGCTCGGCGGTATGGCGCAACATGCAGCGCGCCGCCGGCGGAGACGAACCGTTGTTACGTGATATTATGCGTCCCGTTGAAATCGGAGGTTCCGTATGAGCGTGATTCGGGTGATCGTTTGTATCGTCCTCGGGGTGCTGTCACTTCCCGGAGCTGGAGCACAGGAGGGCGCAGATGCTTCCGGTTCTGCGCTGGACGGGCCGTTGGCACCGGCGATTCCCGCCCGGAGAGAGGTGATTGACGCGTTTATCGCCCGGGAGGTTCTCATCGCCGAACGCGACGGTGTGCCGGTACGGGTTGTGCGCCTTGGTCACGCGGGAACGCTGGAACGGCCGGAGGCGCTGGAACTGCCCGACGAGGGCGGGCGGGCGCTTCCGCTGTATCGGTTTGACTGGCTGCGTGCCAACGAACGTGATGTGGAGATTCGGCTGCGCGCCTCGTTTGCACCGGTCGTTGTTGTGGAGCCGGCGGCGCAGGTGGTTGTTGTTTCACCGGGACAGATGGAGCTTCTGTTCGGTACCCTGGAGTGGGAGTACCGGGTCGGTGACGGTACCGATTTCGCCGTCACCGCCGGGCCGGTGGCTGTTCGCGGCCGTGGCGTCGGGACGCTGGAACGGGACGCCGCCGGGCTGTCACTGCAGGTTGCCGCCGGCCGTTTTGACGTGTATCGCGACGGTTCGGTCGTGGCGGTGATGGGGGCGGGGCAGCAGCGCGTGTTCACCGTTCCCACCGACCTTTCCGTGTCGGCGGCGCGATCGCAGCTCCAGACGGAACTGGACGCGGCGTTGCGGGAGATGCGTCGCGGCACCGTTAGCGGGGAGCGGCTTGCCAATTTGTGGGAACTCACAACGTTGTCCGGTGCACGTTACGCACCACTGGAGGACAGCAGTGATCCGCGGATTGAAGATCCGGATATCTTTCTGCGGGAGATTGCTGAGGCGTTGCGCATTCTTGCGGCACATCGCTTTCTCCCGCCGCCGGCGCGAGGTATGTAACTCAGAAGATCGTGACGTCGTCGCTCGGTTTCGGTCGTTCCGGTTTTTTGATCCGGGAAAGATACGCTTCCTCTTCGCGTTCCACCGGCGCCGCTTTCTGACCGCCGAACCGCTTCAAAAGGACGCGGGAGGTGCGGGCGAAAAAAAAGATCTTCCGGGCGTCGGTCCCGCCGACGTCGCTGCTGGCGATCGGGATGTTCTCCGTCTCAAGAAACTCAAGGGCGAAGGCGATGTTGCTTTCCGGTATCTTTCCGGCGGCGGTGTTCAGTACGTGCCCTCCGCCGAATACTTTGGCAACAAGGTTCCGTTTGTTGCTGTTCCGTTTGAGCATGTCGTTAATCAGGAGCTCCATCGCAAACATCCCGTACCGGCCGGACTCGTCGGTGAACACGTTTTGCCTGTTGATCTCACCGGGTAGCATGAAGTGGTTCAGCCCACCCTGGTGGCGTGTCGGGTCGTAGAGCGCCACAGCGACACAGCTGCCGAGAACGGTGGAGATGATGATGTCGTCATCGGTTACCAGGTATTCCCCGGGATGAATGACCGCGACGTCACGATTGAACTTTCTGTCGAAATGGCGATTCATGGAGCGTCAAAACATCGTGATGTCACCGGCCTCGACGCCCTCTTCGACGTTGAGACCGACAAGATCACCGGCTTGTTGTTTGTGGGTAAAAATCGTGAACCGCTCGATAATCCCTTTCAGCCGATCGTTCTCAATGGTCCAGCTTTCGATGCCCTGCGCTGCCAGCTCATCATCGTAGCGCCGGTCTATCGCCTCCTGCATCCGGGTGAGATCGTTTTTGAGGCCGCGAATGCGTTCAGACAGAGCGGAGAGACGGCGGCCGTTTTCCGTGCTGGTGGCAAACACATCCACAAACCCGTCGGTGAACAGTGAAAACCCGCCCACTACCTGGACC
>JAQIBO010000011.1 GCA_027859055.1 Spirochaeta sp. | reverse complement strand
GGTCCGAGAGGTAGTACATCGTCGCCCAGTCGGTAATCACCCGCGCCATTCCCGCCATCGTTCCATCCGGGGCAACAAGCGTGAGGACCCATGCGTTCTCGACTGAAGCTGCAACCGTCTCGAACGATCGCCCTGCCGCCCAGTATGAATGTCCGGAGAGGTAGCCCGTTGCCACCTCCACGGAAAGCGCACTGCGATCTTCAGTAATCAGGTAATCACCAATCCGCACTTCGTAGGGCAGAAACGCGGCGACATTCAAAACCGCCGTCACCGCTGCCCGTGGGAGCGGACCGTACAAATGGGGAAACAGCTCCAGCTCTCCCGACGGATCGGTTTCCCCACCGGTACCCGCCTCCGCGCGTATCACCGCATCGGTACGAAACGGATCGATTTCCAGAACGGAGAGGCCGTCGGCAAGATTCCCGCTAATGTCGGTAAAGAACCGCCGGAGGGTGACCGCCACCTGGTGGTGATAGGAGCAGTGAATAAACCCATCTTTTGGGAGAGAAGCGGGCGCCCATAGGTCCGGCGCGCCGTTTCCGGCAGCACCGAACCACTCAAGAGTGTTAACGATATGGTAGATCTGCACGGTACGAATCACGCTGTGATCCTACCACAATCCCGGCATCCCTACACAAAAAAGCGAGAAAAATGGCGAGCAATACCGCCACCGTAGTGGGCCAGAAAGCTCCGCGCCGCCGCAACGGAGGAGATGTCCGGGTCGTATTCCTTCAGATACCCCCAGTGGTCTGAAACCGCCAGATACAGGTCACCAAATCGGTGATCACCAAATGCGTGGCGATATCCCCAGGGAGAGATCACCTGATACAACGGCGAGAAGACCTCCTCGTACCATGAGAAAACCGCCTCGTGCCACTGAGCACTAATTCGGTGCGTCGTGTTGATGATCTCCCGGTGCCGTTCGACGTGTTGAACCAACAGGTCCCAGCCGTTATCGGAGGAAAATTGCATATCACAGCCGCCGAGAATACGGCGGATATCACTCTGGCGCGTGGGGGTCGGTGTCGTCTTGGGTGTGTTCATGGAACACCTCCTGATCGAATAGTATTGCCGGCAACCCGCCGACACCGAGAATATAAATAATTATTTATCGATAATCAACACCCGGTTCGAGTTTCAGGAATAGAGAATTTGCTTGGATCAAAGCGGTCGTCACCGAGCCACAGATCGATCCGGGTGCCCCCCTCGCGTTGGCGAATCTCCCCGTGTTTGACCTGCCAACCAACCAGGTTGAGTCGTGCATTCCCCAGGAGATCTACCCCTGCCATCGAACCGTAATACCCGGCAAGCTCAGGCCGTTGCGTCGCGTGCAGAGACTGGTTGATTTCCGTTATTTCTTTATCGCTCCGGACCACATCATCGAGAATGCTCAAATGGAAGCCCTCCGGCTCAAGGTGCAGGTTGATCACCATACGACTTGGGTCGGAATCCAGTATAAAATGCCCCACTTCACCGATCAGGTGAAGCAGCAGTTCGTTTCGTTGTTTCATGTACCTCTCCGCTCCGATTGATGATGCCACTCCATCACCGCTGCGACAAGTGTTGCGGTCAAACCGCCGGCAAATCCATTGTTATATAGAGAAAGCCCGAGGTGCCACGCCCCTGAGCGCATTACAAGGACGTAGTGCAGGAAACCCGCCGCAAAACCAACCCCAATTCCGAAACTGCCGGCGATTGGCGCGAGGGTTGTTCCAAAGAGAAACGCCAGGATCGGCCCCGGCGCAGCCGGATCGGCGCGAAACAGCAGCGTCGCCACCAGTATCCCCACCACCACCGGCGCGCAGTTGCGGGGGTGCTTCCCGAATGCGCCAAATCCGAACACCGTCAGAATACCGCCAAGAACCGGACCGTTGAGCGGTGCTCCTACTGCCAGCACGTATCCCCACGCGGCAATTCCAAGCACCCCCATGTTCACCAAAGTACCGGCGGGAGAGACAAGGTCCATAAAGTCCGAGGGCAGCCGCCCGGGTTGCCTGGTTATGCGGAGAAAATCGCGGAGCGCCCCGCTCCGCTTCATCCCGATTCCCACGGCGATAACAATCACCGACAGCACCGGAATCAGGAGCTGCAGCATCAGTTCCGGTTCCCCATTCCAGATGAGCGTTCCGGACAACTCGGCACCACCGGCGACGAGGACTGCCGCAACAAACAACCCGAGAAATCCGCTGGTGAGTCCGACGTTGTACAGACTGTACCCCTGGTG
>JAQIBO010000497.1 GCA_027859055.1 Spirochaeta sp. | reverse complement strand
CCTCCGGACGGCGGAGCCGAAGCCCCCCAACGTATGAACGCGGAGGAGCGCCTCGCCGCGATGTCCCTGCGGGAGCAGATCGGCCAGCGCTTCATGATTTACGTCCCCCGCGGTTTTGGTTCCGACGGAAGCGGCCGCGGCGAGGACGACGAAGGTGCAAGCCGGGACTACGCCGCACTTCTCAAGAACGGCGCCCCGGCGGGTATGATCGTCTACCCGTGGAACTTCACCGACGCGGAAAGCCTCCGCGCCCTCACCGCGAAACTTCAGGAATTCGCCCGGTTCAACCCCCTCGGCGGCAACTTCCTGATCGCCGCCGACCAGGAGGGGGGGCGCGTGGCGGCGTACCGCTTCTCCCAGCTCGCGCGCTTTCCCTCCGCCGCGCGCGTCGCCGCCCAGGCGCAGGCGCGGAACTCCGCGCAGGGAGTGCCTCAGCCGGAAACAGAGTACCTCCGCAGCGTGGCGTACATCACCGGCCACGACCTGGCAACCATGGGCGTCAACATCAACTTCGCCCCCGTTCTCGACCTGACCGACCGTCCGGACAGAAGCATTATCGGTGACCGGTCATGGGGTAACGACCCCGCCGTCGTCGCTACCCTGGCCACGGCGTACATAGAGGGTCTCACCACCGCCGGGGTCATCCCCACGGTAAAACACTTTCCCGGCCATGGCGTTACCCGCGTTGACAGTCACGGACGCCTGCCAATCGTCGACATGACCCTGGAAGATCTCCGTCGTCGCGACCTCTTCCCGTTTCAGAGCGCAGTGGACGCCGGCGTTCCCGCGATCATGACCGCCCACATCCTCTTCCCCGGCATCGATCCGGACTACCCCGTCACCATTTCCGAGGTCTTTCTGCAGGATATCCTGCGCACCGAGATGGGTTACGAGGGCGTTGTCGTATCCGACGGACTCTCCATGGGCGCCCTCGCCGACAACTACGAGATCGACCTCGTTCTGGAGCGGGCCCTGCGCCTTGACGTGGACCTGATCCTGTTGCACGATCGCTACGACTTCACCGAAATCCTTGAGCGGGTAGAACAGCTGATCGCGGACGGAAGAATCCAGAAAACGGATATCGAACGCGGCGCGTTCCGGGTACTCCAGCTCAAAGAACAGTATGGACTCCTCCGGTAGCGACGTCGGAGTAGTTACCCCGGCGGCACCACCAAAGGACGCAACGGTATGAGCATTTACAGTGCGGCGATCACCCTCTTCCTGGTACTCGATCCATTGGGCAATATTCCCGTCTTTCTCGGTGTGTTGGGCAACGTGGATCCGCGGCGGCGACGCGCCATCATCCTGCGGGAGATGGTGATCGCCCTGGTAATCCTCTCGGCGTTTCTCTTTTTCGGAAAGTACATCCTCCGGGGCATGAACATCTCCCAGCCGGCGCTCAGCATCGGTGGGGGCATCGTTCTGTTTCTCATCGCCCTGCGGATGATCTTTCCGCGTCGCAGCGGTACCGCCGATAGCGAGACCGACGGCGAGGAAGAACCGCTCATCGTACCCCTCGCGATTCCGCTTATCGCCGGACCGTCGGCGATGGCCACGCTGATTCTCTTTTCCACCCAGGCGCCGGATCGTCTCGGTGAGTGGATGGTGGCCCTCGTCGTGGCGTGGCTTGCCGCGGCGCTGGTGCTTCTGTCCGCGGACTTCCTGCGCCGCGTTCTCGGGCGGCGAGGGCTGGCGGCGCTGGAGCGGCTGATGGGAATGATCCTCATCACGATGTCAGTGCAGATGCTGCTTTCCGGGATCGAGATGTTTGTCAGCACCGGCTTCGCCGCGTAATTGCTACTGCGTACGCCCATCGTACGCAGCTGCGTTACGAACCGACCTCACTCAACACGCGCATGACCTCCGGCAGGAGCTGCTTTTTCCGCGAGAGTACCCCGGGCATATCAAACGTCTGATCGGCGATGTGGGAAAACGGCAGGAGCTGTTCCGCATCGACGTACCCGGAGGTCAGCAACAGGCTGTTGCGCTTCATGACGTCGGTTACCATCAGCATGCACCAGCGCAGCCCCTTTTCGCGGGTGACGTTTTCCAGGGCGTCCACCAGGCGCGTCCGGTAGTTGCCAGAATCGGCTAGGGTGGTAACCTCCACCTGTCCGATCGCAAATGCGACGCCCTCGTGGTTGTACTGCTTGTAGTCGGCGAGGATGATCTCCTTGGGCTCCCGGTTTTCCAG
Organism: Spirochaeta sp.; assembly: GCA_027859055.1. Classification (GTDB taxonomy): domain Bacteria; phylum Spirochaetota; class Spirochaetia; order DSM-27196; family Alkalispirochaetaceae; genus Alkalispirochaeta. The sequence continues at coordinate 9,630 of JAQIBO010000497.1, read as the reverse complement.
CGCGTTGAGCTGTGCAAAGAGCCGTTTGGCTTGCTCGCTGGCGGAAATCCCGGTGATCGTCTCCAGCCGGTAAATTGCACGACGATCCGGTTCGGTGGTTGTCGGGGACTGGAGGTTCACCGTGTCGGAGATAATTCCCGAAAGCAGGAGAATCGCCACGTCGGGATCCACGCCGAGACCGCGTCCGGCAAACTCCTCGTAGACCAGGGTGCACGTGCTTCCTACCGCCCGGGTTGTTACCGCGATCGGGTGCGTCGTCGACGGTGGTGCCAGACGGTGGTGATCCACAATTTCGAGGATTTCCGACTGCTCCGCACCATCAACCGCCTGAGAGACCTCGTTGTGGTCCACCAGAATCAGTTTGCGTCGCGGTCGCTCGATAAAGGATCGCCGACTGACCATCCCGATATACGCGTCGTCGCGAAACACGGGCAGACCGCGGTATTTGGAGCTGAGAAGAACATTTTTTGCCTGCTCAAAGGTAGTATCCGCGGCAAGCCGCGGTACGTCACGATCCATGATCGTGCTGATCGGTGAGCTGAGTCGGAGAATGCGGATCGTTTCGGCGGTGTCGGTGCTCGACAGGAAGACGGCACCGCGAAAGTCGCTCATATCCGCGGCGATCTTTTCACCCTTCTCCAGGCCGGTAATCACCACCGCCGGCAGTTGCGATTCCACCGCGTGCTCCAAAATCTCCGGCCGGTTACCCACCACCAGGAGCGGCGGCGTTGGAAGCTTCCCGATCAGTCTGATCGACCGGTGATCCGGCATCGAGCCGGTTACGATTGGAGCCTCAAACTGTTCCATATCTCCCGCCTCCAGGAGGCGCCCGGGAAGCACGGTACTGAAATTTTTGACGAGGAACGTGTACAGCGGTCGGGCGCCCTTGTTCTGGGCAAGAATATACGAGGTTATCTCGTTCACGCCGACAACCCCGGCAAACGTTCCGTCCGCCTCGAGGATCGGAATCGCCGAGATCGTCTGGTTTTCCACCTCCCGAATCGCCTCAAGCACGGGATCGTCCGGTTTGAGTACCACCGGGCTGTACTTGGCAACCATCTCCACGGTGGGCGCCACCGTATCCACGTGGCGCGGCGGATCAACGCCGGCAAGTTCAAAGACGTCCCGGATTTGCGCGTTCAGGGGACCGGTTCTGACCGGTGTGTAGACTGTTTCCGGATCGATTCGTTTTTTAAGAGCGGCGTAGCAGTACGCGGCACACGTGCAATCCATGTCTGGATTCTTGTGGCCGGCGACATAGACGGTGTTCATGGTACTGCAGAGCGTACCGGGATCGCCGCGTTATGTACACACTCCCCGTACACCTCCCCGGGTGATCCTCCCGGGAGGTGACCGATTTCAGATCGGTGTGTCCGCTCCGGCGCGGTGCAGAATACCGCGAATGCTCTGCAGCATCGAATCCAGGTCGCTGAGATCCATCGGCAGCACCACCTCGGTACCGCTGCGGGCAAGGCTGCGCAGCTCACCGATGTACTGTTCCGTGAGTTGCAGTGACAGCGCCTCGTCTCCTCCCTCGGTTTCCAGGGCAACGGCGAGTTTTTCCAGCGACGCCGCAGTTGCCTTCGCGAGAGTTCGGATCTCCGCGGCCTTTCCCTCCGCCTCGTTGATCCACTTTTCCTTTTCTCCCTCGGAGCGGTTGATCGACTCCTCCATCTCACCGACGGAGTAGTTGATCTTGCTTTCCATTTCACCAAGGGAGCGGGCGATCTGGGCGCGCTTGTCCCGCTCCGCCCGGAGTTGCGCCTCCATCGCCTGCAGAATATCCGGCGGGACGTTAATGTTCTGAATCTCGTAGCGGGTAACGTCCACCCCCCATTCAGCGCTGGCCGCGTCCACCTCGCGAACGATAGAGGCGTTGATCGTGTCACGCTCTTCAAACGTCTTATCCAGCTCCATTTTTCCGATAACCGAGCGCATCGTCGTCTGAGCAAGCTGAATCGTCGCGTAGCGGACGTCGTTAATGCCATAGCTGGCTTTCTTGGGATCGGTCACCCGGTAGTAGAGTACCCCATCGACATCGACTTTTACGTTGTCCCAGGTAAAACACGGTTGGGTCGGAACGTCCACCGCCTGTTCTTTTTGGCTGTGAGAATAGGCAACGCGGTCGATAAACGGCACCAGGAGGTGCAATCCCGCACTCAGGGTTGTGGCGTATTTTCCCAGACGTTCCACCACCAGCACCGTTTTGGCCGGCACGATGCGAATACTGCGAAACAGCGCCACCACGACGATAACGCCGATCAGGCCCAGAACGATCTGTAAGGGGAGAAACGGATTCATAGGGTGTCTCCTTCGGACTGTGCGTCAGGTGGCTGCCGGGTTGGTGAGTCGCCTTGTGTGGCGGTAGCTGTTCGGCCCCCGGGGCGCAGCCCTATCGATTCCACCATCGCGCGCAGGTTTGCAAGCTCCGCCGGAAGAACGGCGGTTTCGCTTTCGCGGATTATCTCCCCGAGCCCGGATATGAACTGCTGGGCCACGCGCATCGCCACGGCGGTGCGTCCCTTTGGATGTTGAATCGCCCGGGCGACATCGGCGAGCCCCTCGGCGGTCGCTTCGGCGATGATCTCCGTGGCGCTGCCACGTCCCTCCGCCTCGTTGATCCGCTTCTGTCGCTCTCCCTGGGAGAGGTTGATCGACTGTTGCCGGTCACCCTTTGAGGAGTTGATCCGCGCCTCCCGGACCCCCTCGCTGGAGAGGATCTCGGCGCGCTTCTCCCGCTCCGCCCGGACCTGCTGCTCCATCGCGATCATCACCGTCTCCGAGGGGGTGATATCCTTGATCTCGTAGCGGGTCACCTTGATCCCCCACGGGTCGGAGGCATCATCCACGGCGCGGACGATCGCGTCGTTAATCGCGTCGCGTTCGGAAAAACTGCGGTCAAGCTCGATCTTGCCGATCTCCGAGCGCATCGTGGTCTGGGCCAGTTGCGACGTGGCAAAGCGGTAGTTATCGATGCCGTAACTCGCCTTTTCGGAGTCCATCACCTGCAGGTACAACACGCCGTCCACGCTCACCTGGACGTTGTCCCGGGTGATGCACACCTGCGGCGGGACGTCGATCACCTCCTCTTTGAGGAGCTGCTTGTACGCCACTTTCTGTACAACCGGAATGACGAGGTGAAATCCCGGACCCATCGTCCGGCGGTACTTGCCGAACTGTTCCACAACCCACGCCTGCTGTTCCGGAACGATCCGAATCAGCTTGAAAAAGATCATAAACACGGCAACAAGCAGGAGCGCCGAGGTCAGATACGCGCCGAATACAGTCATGTGTTCTCCTTGCCGGGGCCCACAAGGGTCCCGGCGGTGACGGTGTAACTCAGGTTATCTTTTGTGAGAATCGTCACCGTTTCGCCCGGTGCGATCGTCTCGTCAAAGGCGGTTGCCCGCCAGGATGTGCCGTGAAAGTTGATGCGTCCCGGCGAGTCCGGGCTGATCTCTTCCAGGACCACCGCTGTACGCCCCGCATCGGTATCTGTGTCCGTGTGCTGTTCGTCGCCCTTGAACCATCGTGCTGCGTAGCGCCGCAGCAGCGCCAGGGAGAGGCCGCTGGTGCCGGCCCAGATCAGCAGTTGTAACGGAATGCGGTCGGAGAGTCCCGGCAGCAGCGCCAAAAGCGCCGCATTAAGCAGGGCGCCGACGCCGAAAAAGAACACCACAAACTGGGGAACGACAAACTCCGAGAGTATCAGAAGCAGTCCGATCACCGCCCAGATCAGTACACTCACCCCGCCACTGTAGGCGCTTGTTTCCGCCGCGTCAATCGAGGCGGCGATTACGACGTGAGGGGATGAAGCAGCGCACGGATGTCGGTGGCGGAGATGCGTGCAGTGTCGAGGATCGGTCGTTCCGGAACGAGGGCCGCACAGGCGTCCCGTTCATCCGCAGCGACAACGACCGCATCAATCGTTTCAATCCCGCTGAGATCGCGCGGTTCGGCGATGTCGTAGAGGAGTACCCGGTTTGCCTGCCGTGAAAGGGCGGTGGCGGTCGCGCGAACGCCGCGTGTAATGAGATCCTGCGGCAACGTCGCGTCTGTTTCTTCGCCGTGACGGGCGCTCCACATCCGGCGCCAGAAATCGCGGTAGGAGTGGACAACCACCGTTTCAAGCTCCCCCGCCAGCTCTTCGGTGAGTGCGGGATTTCCCACCACGGCGATATGTTTCACAAAGAACGGTCGCACTGCCGGAGGAATGTACTGCCACGTTCCGTACGGATCCTGCCGCACCGCCGTGGCGGAAACCGGAATGTTGTTCCGGCTCGGATCCACCGGGACAAAACGGGCGTCCAGCTCCGCTGCCAGATCCCAGCCGTACTCCTCAGAGGCAAAGACGTGGGAAATTGGCTCCGGGACGGCGGTCCGCACCGTATTCGCCCAGATCGCCGTTGCCCCGGCGGCACCACGGCGCGCTTCGGGAATCTCCTCGGTGATATGAATCGTCTTACACATCGGCGCCAGTTCGCGCACCCAGTCAAAGCGCAGCTGTCCGGGAATCGGCTCGTGGGAAAGGGTGCACACCAGAATGTACAGGGTATCCACGATATTTCGCGCAAAATCGATAAGGTAGAGATGGCCGTTGTGGGGTGGCATAAATCGCCCAATGATGACGCCGTTCATGGTAAGGTGGTACAGTACTCACTTTGGCCGGAATCCGACAAGGAGTCGGAGGGGAGGGACCATGCAAATCGGATTTGATCTCGGTGGCACCAAAATGCTCGCGGCGGTGATTGACGCCGACGGCGAAATCGTTGCGCGCAACAAGAACCAGACGGAAGGTACCGACAACGACACGGTGTATGAAAACATCGTCGAGACGATTGACGGGGCGCTCAAGAAAGCGGATATCTCCCGAAAGGATATCGAGGTGATCGGAATCGCCGTGCCGGGACCGATCGACGCGGAAAACGGCGTTGTCCTGCATACTCCCAACGTCGCCCTGCACAATTTCCCCCTGGCACCACGCCTGAGCGCAGATATCGGGTGCCGCGTCTTTCTGGAAAACGACGTCAACGCCGGACTGTGGGGAGAGTTCATTGCCGGGGCGGGACAGGGATTTCGGGACGTTATCGGCATCTTTCCCGGAACTGGTATCGGCGGGGGTATCGTCCTCGACGGTCGCCTGTACCGCGGAAAAGGTGGGCGTGCCGGTGAAATCGGTCATATTACGGTGCAAAGCGACGGACGCCGCTGCGGATGCGGAAACCACGGCTGCCTCGAGACGGTGGCGTCCAAGACCGCGATCGCCCGCGACCTGGCGCTCCTGGCGATGAACGGCCAGTCACCGGTGCTGGCGGAAGCGGGTGCGACGGACATCTCGCTTATCAAGAGCGGGCTGATAAAAAAGGCGCTGGACGCCGGTGATCCCGGCGTTGCGGAGGTTGTGGAACAGGCGGCGCGCTTTTTAGGCATCGGGATGGCGGCGATGGTCAACATCTTTGACCCGGAGCTGATTCTGCTTGGCGGCGGCCTGGTTGAGAAACTGGGGGCACGTTTTGCCCAGCCGGCGGAAACAGAGATGCGTGTCCGGGCGATGCCGCATCTGGTGGAAGGGGTGACCGTTACCGAGGCGCGCCTCGGTACCGATGCGGTCATCGTTGGCGCCGCGGACCTGGCTCGCCAACGATGAGGTATTGATGGCAAAACACAGAGATTCAGCTCCCACTCCTCCGGAGGCGCCACGGATCGTCTCGGTTATCGACGTCGGATCAACGGCGATCAGAATGGTCGTAGCAGAGATCAACGCCGATTCCTCATGGACGCGGGTGGATCGCGCCTCTCGGCCCCTTTCCCTCGGTCGGGACGTCTTCATATCCGGGTTTCTCTCCACCGAATCGATGCGCGACGCCGTGGCGATCCTCAAAGGGTTCAAGGAGCTCCTTGCGGGATGGAAAATCCAGCCGGATGATGTCCGCGTCATCGCCACTGCGGCGATTCGCGAGGCCAAGAACCGCGACACATTCCTCGACCGCGTTCAGATTCGTACCGGATTTCGGATCGATATCGTCGAGGGGATCGAAGAAAACCACCTCACCTACATCGCCGTGCAGCATGCGATCAACGACCTGCGCCCCCAGTTTGCCCGCTCCAGCTCGATGATTCTTGAGGTTGGCGGTGGCACCACGGAGATCATGCTTCTCCAGCGCGGACGCATGGTTGCGGCGCACTCCCTGCGCATCGGTACCCTGCGGGTGGAGCAGCAGGTCCAGCCCAACATGCCGGACAACGACCGGATAGAGGAGTACCTGCGGGAAAACATCCGGGTGAATCGTGAGGTACTCAATACCGAACTCCGCCTGGACCGGGTGAAATTCTTTATCGCCGTGGGCGGAGACGCACGTATCGCCGCGGCGCGGGTCGGCCACAAAGAGGGCGAGCATTTCTCGATGATCGATCGGGAGCGGTTTGACGGCTTTCTCCGGGATCTCCAACGGCGCAGTATGGAAGAGTGCGTCCGTGAACTCAAACTGACATATACCGAGGTGGAAGGACTGGTCCCGGCGCTGTTGACATACAAACTGTTCATGGACGCCACTTCGGCAGATCAGCTGATCGTTCCCGATGTCAGTATTCGTGAAGGGGTGCTCCTCAACTTTGCCGCCGGCAACCGTACGGGAATGCGGGAGGAGTTCTCCAAACAGGTGCTCAATTCGACGATCGGTATCGGTCGGAAGTACCATTTTGACGAGTCCCACGGCATGCACGTGGCGAAACTGGCGGTAAGTCTCTTCGATCAGTTTGCCGCGGAACACGGTATGGACGATCACGGGCGACTGTTGCTTGAAGTCTCGGGGATTATCCACGATATCGGGAACTTCATTCGCGCCTCCGGCCACCACAAACACGGTCAGTACATCGTCGAGAACTCGGAGATATTCGGGTTGTCCCGGTCGGATATCCGAATCGTGGCAAATGTGGTTCGTTACCACCGCGGCGGTGCGCCGGCGACGGGGCATACCGCGTACGCCTCCCTGCGCCGGGAACACCGGATGCTGGTGCTTAAACTGGCCGCAATGCTCCGCGTTGCCGACGCCCTCGACCGCGGGCACGTCCAGCGGGTGCGTGGATTCCGGGTGGAAAAACGGGAAGAAGAGGTGATCCTTCGTTGTGACTACTCCGGAGATATATCGATTGAGGAGTACGGGTTGCGTCTCAAGGGACGGATGTTTGAAGAAGTGTTCGGATATGGAGTGATGGCGGTATGAGCGCACGATTTTTTAACCGGGAATTGAGTTGGATCGAGTTTAACGCGCGGGTGCTGGCGGAGGCGGAAAGTCAGGATGTTCCACTTCTTGAACGGCTCAAATTCCTGAGCATCGTATCGGCCAATTTCGACGAGTTTTTCATGGTTCGCGTTGCCTCGGTGAAGCGCCAGATTCGGCGGGGAAAGCGTTCCTCCTGTCCCACCGGCATGAGCCCGCGGGAACAGCTTGAAGCGATCCAGCGCCGCGTCGCGGAAATCACCGAACAGAAATACCAGGTTCTGCTTGAGGATGTCTTCCCCGCCCTCGAACGCGAGGGGATCTCCCGCGTTCGTCCCCAGGAGTGGGACGGAGAGCAACAGGGGTTTGTCCGCCACTTTTTCCGGGACCGGGTCTTTCCCGTACTGACGCCGGTACGCGCCACTATTGGCGAGCCGTTACAGTCAATCGGCAACCTGCGTCTCCACGCGGCGTTCTTACTGAGTCCCGAGACGGAAACCCGGGAGTCCCGGCCCGAGGAGGGCGACGGTCCATTTCTGGTGGTGGTCCAGGTACCTGCCAGTCTGGAGCGGGTGGTATACCTCCCGACCGAAAAAAGTGACACCCTGGCGTTCACCTTTCTGGAGCAGGTGATCCTGGCGGAGTCGTACCAGTTGTTTCCCGGATACACCGTGACCGACCAGTGCCTCTTTCGCGTGACCCGGGATGCCGACTTCGGCGTTGACGAGGAACGCGACGAAGACTTCATGGAAGCGATGGAGCAGGTAATCGAGACGCGTGATTTCAGCGATGCCGTACGGCTCAACATCAACCAGGGCTCCCCGCAACTGCGCCAGATTCTGACCGAGGCGTTTGAGCTCACCGAGGGCGAGGTGTACGAGACGCCGGATCCGCTGGAACTCCGCAATCTCATGGATATCGCCGGAATCGACGGGTACAACCACCTCCGGGACGAACCGTGGAAAAACCTGCAGTCCCCCTGGGTGGACGAGGACGAATCGATGTGGGGGAACATCCAACGCCGGGATATCCTCTTGCACCATCCCTACGAGAGCTTTGATCCGGTGGTCCGCCTGGTGCAGGAGGCCGCAACAGACAAGGACACCCTGGCGATAAAGATGACCCTCTACCGGACCAGCGGAAATTCACCGATCGTGAAAGCGCTGGAGCGCGCCGCGGAAAATGGAAAACAGGTCTCGGTTCTGGTGGAATTGAAGGCGCGCTTTGACGAGGAGCGCAATATCGGGTGGGCGCAACAGCTGGAACGCGCCGGGGTTATCGTCGTGTACGGTATCGCCCGACTGAAGGTCCACGCCAAGGCGCTCATGGTGGTGCGTCGCGAGCGGAGCGGTATCAAACGCTACGTTCATCTGGGCACCGGTAATTACAACGACAAAACCGCCCGGCTGTATACAGACCTGGGTCTCCTGACCGCCGACGACCAGCTCGCCTACGAGGTGGGACTGTTTTTCAACGCGATCACCGGCTACTCGGTCATTCCCGGGCTCAAGAAGCTCTCCCTGGCGCCGATCGCCCTCAAAAACCGGGTGCTCGAGTTGATTCAGCGCGAGACGAGCCGCGCGAAAAGTTCGGGAACCGGCCTGATCATCGCCAAAATGAACTCCCTGGCGGACCCCGACGTGATCGAGGCGTTGTACGAGGCCTCACAAAGCGGAGTGGAAATCCGTCTCAACGTTCGTGGAATCTGCATGCTGGTACCGGGGGTACCCGGTATGAGTGAGACGATTCGCGTTGTCAGCGTTATCGACCGCTATCTGGAGCACTCGCGGGTCTTCCGGTTTGAGAATGGCGGGCATCCGGAGACGTATCTCGGGAGTGCCGACTGGATGCCGCGCAATCTGGAAAAGCGGGTGGAGCTGATGTTCCCCGTGGAAAACCGGGATATCCAGCGACGGATACGCAAACTGCTTGATCTCTATTTTGAGGACAACTGCAAGGCCCACGAGCTTGCTTCGGACGGATCGTGGACGCGGGTCCAGCCGCACAAAACCGCACCGCGGGTCCGGACGCAGGAGATCGTATACCAGCGAATCCGCGAGCGTCTGTCCGGAGATGAGCCGGAAAACCGGCAGGAGTTCAAGGTGCGGCGGCGCCCACCGGAGTAGAATCCCGCTTACGCGATAACGCCGAACAACACCGTCATCGATACCAGTCCGGACAGCGCGTTGACCGCGTCGTTGTTCAACAGGTGAAATCCGCGGACCAGGCGGTTGGCGGTGCCAACCGCGTCGTGGCGGCGTTCCGTATTTCTCTCTTTCAGGCGGTCCCAGTACTGCGCCTGAACGGTCGCACCGAGTACACTGTCGATCAGGCTGCCGAGAAAACCGCCCCCGGTAATCGCCGCAACCATCGGGAGAATTTCCGGGCCGTTCCATCCACGGGTAATGAG
>JAQIBO010000466.1 GCA_027859055.1 Spirochaeta sp. | reverse complement strand
ATGCAGGCCCCTCGGGCGGCGCAGGATGATTTTGCCGCGTGTATCCGGAAGATTGATCGCTTTCCCCACCACGAGTTCCGCTTCCTCGTCGGTGGATTTGACCCCAAACAGATCCGGGCATTGTGCGTGCGCTGGGTCGATCGACTTGATCGCGGAACAACGGAGAGGTCTCATGGCTCTTGAACGAAACGCGTTTGTGGAAAACTACCTGGAGGAAACGCGGGAGAACATCCGTCGTGTCGACGACGCGGCGGTGGCGTTAAAACGGCACGCCGAATCCACGGAGGAGTTGAACACGCTTCTGCGGGCACTCCACACGATTAAGGGCTCGTCGCGAATGCTCAAGTTCAAGGCGATGGAGCAGGTAGCGCACGCCACGGAAACGGTATTCAAGGGAGTGGCGGACGAGCGCTACGCCGTCACGGCGGCGCTGTTGCAGCTTGTGTTCGTCGGAAGCGACCTGATCCGGGCGGGGGCGGAACGGATCGCCGCCACCGGATACGATACGATCGAAGTTGATCATTATCTCACCGCGTGTGAACAGGCGGCGTCGGCGGAACCGTTTATGGAGCAGCTTGACCAGCTGCGAAACGAATCGGCTGCAGGGACCACCGTGGGGGCGGAGTCTGCCGGTGAAAATGTCACCGCGAAGGCCGGATACGAGACGATCCGGATCAAGCTGTCCGACGTCAAAGCGATTACCGAGACGCTGAACAGCGTGATCATAAAACAGTTTCAGCTCAAGCAGTTCCAGGAGACTCTGGGGGTCATCCACAGTGACGTTCAGGAATACGTCGTCGGCCAGGGTGGGGCCGAGGTCTCGGATCTGTTGAAATCGATTCAGGGGTTGCGCAAGGATTTTACCGATCAAATCGTCGGGTTGGAGCAGCACTCGTACAAGTTGCAGGAGCAGATCATGCAGTTGTCTATGCTCCCGCTCGAATTGATTCTTGGGGAGTTGCCGCGGATGGTTGCCGAGACCTCCTCGCTTCTGGAAAAGGAGATCGATTTCTCGGTAAGCGGCATGGACAAACTGATGGACAAAGCGATCCTCGAGAAGCTGAACGACCCGATCATCCATATCGTTCGCAACGCTGTCGATCACGGCATTGAGTCCCCCGCCGAACGGGAAGCTGCGGGGAAACGCGTTGAGGGAGCGATCAACGTCACCTGTACCGCCGAAGGTGGAAACGTGATTGTGCGGATAACAGATGACGGCCGCGGCCTGGATCGGGACGCGATTGTGGCCCGGGCGGTAGAGCGGGGACTGGTCGAGGAGGAAGACGAAGCGAACCTGAGTGACACGCAGGTTTTCGGGTTTATTTTTCTCCCGGGTTTTTCGACGACCGACGCGGTGAGCGACCTGTCCGGTCGCGGCGTCGGGCTGGACATCGTCAAGACGAACATCGACAGCGTAAAGGGCAAAGTAACTGTTCAAAGCGCCCCCGGGGAGGGGAGCGAATTTGTGCTGGCCGTTCCCCTGTCGTTGGCAACGGTAACCGGGTTCTTCGTTATGACCGGCAGCGAGAAGTTCCTGATTCCCAGCAACTTTGTGCACAAGATCGTGCGTCTCCACCGCGACGATATCATACAGTACTACCATAAGGACGCGTTCCGTTTTGGCCGCGAAATTGTGCCGATATACACCCTTTCATCTCTGCTTGGGCGCCGGGCGGAACCGCGCGGAACCCATAGTTACGTGGTGGTAGTTGAATCGCTTGGGGAACGAATCGGGATGATCGTCGACGAGGTGCTGCAGCACGTGAGTCTCATTTACAAGCCGGTTCCCCGTAACCTGGAGCGGCTCAAACCGGTGCAGGGCATCGTCTTTGACGAAAACTACCGAATCATAAACATCATGTTTGTCCCCGAGTTGATGAGCAGATTCAAACGGATCAAATCGATCGATCTGGTCACCGAGGAGCTGTCCAAGAACCCGCAGCCGCGGGTCGTCCTGGTAGTTGATGACTCCCGGAACACCCGTGACATCGAACAGTCGATTCTGGAGCTGGAAGGCTACACCGTGCTCACCGCGGGGGACGGCATCGAAGCGCTGGAGACGCTCAAGTCCACGCGGGTCGACCTGGTTGTGACCGACATCAACATGCCGCGGATGGATGGGTTGACGATGATTGAAAACCTCCGCAAGGACGCGTCGTTTGGCGATATTCCGGTTATCGTCGTAACCTCCGAAACGGATCAGGCGATGACCGACTCCGTGTGGAACGCCGGTGCCAACGCGCATATCACAAAGACCGAGTTTGATCGGAGCAATCTGGCTGAACTCGTCCATGAACAGCTGCAGGGAGTGATATGAGCCGGGTGTTGCTGGTCGATCCGTCGTCACTCACGCAGAAGATCGTCCGGGAGGCGCTGGAGTCGCGGGGGCACACCGTTTCAGCGGCGGAGGACGGGACAACGGCATGGGAGCTGATCGGAACGTTCCGTCCGTCGGTTGTCATAACGGAAACGGAGCTGCCCGGCGTCGGGGGAACGATGCTTACCCGCCTCATTAAAGACACCGAGCGTACCACCGGAATCACGGTGATCGTGTACACCGGTTCCCGAAGTGGTCGCGAGAAGGCACGATCCACCGCGGCGGGGGCGGACGCGGTGGTCTGGAAGGATAGTGACGGCGTGGATGCGTTGCTGGAACTGATCCCGAGCGGCGCAGATGGGGCGGGCGATCCGGCCACGCGAGGCGAACACAACGCGGACGAGGTCCCGAAGACGGACGCCGGCGGCGCAGCGGCGGAAGTGCTCACGGACACCCTGGCGCGCACCTATGAACGCACCCTGTTTCGCGCACAGGTGCTCCAGCAGGTGTGGGAGGTCGGTGAATATTTGCCCTCCCTGCCGCAGACGGTTGAAGTCCTGCTGGAGACGGTGGGGCGTGTGTTTGAGCTTGACATCGCCGCCGCTATCCTCCGCTTTGAACGGGAAGCGCGAGTGTTTGTCCTGCCGGGAGCGCGTACGTTTTCCTCCGACGTGGATGATTTCGTACAGATCGCCCGGGACGATTTTTCCCGCCGGCCGGGCACGGAAATGGTGCAGTCCACGCGGCAGATCGTCTTGGGCACAGACGCCCGTGACGACTACGCCCACGTGCGGATCGACGGAAAGCGGATCAGCTCGTACCATATTCTGGTACTGATTGATACAGCGGACCGATTTGTCGGGTTGTTGCACCTCGGCCACCTGTCGAACAACTTTTTCACCGGACAGATCAACGATGATCTCGAGGCGCTCACCCGCCCGGTCGGCACAGTTCTGTCAAATTCGGTCCGATACAACGAAACTGAGGAGCGGCGCCGCAAGATCAACACGATCTTTTCAAAATTTGTGCCCGTTGAGGTGATCGAGGATCTGCTCTCCCAGAGCGAAGACGCGGAAATGGCGGTGGGAGAAAAGCGGGATGTGGCGATCCTGTTTACCGACATTCGCTCGTTTACCGTGATATCCGAACACAACACCGCCGAGAACATCGTCTCGTTTCTCAACGCGTACCTCGAACAGATGGTGCGCATTATTCGTCGTCACGGTGGATACGTGGACAAGTTTATCGGTGACGCGATTCTTGCGATCTTCGGCGCTCCAATCAGTTACCAAGATAACGCCGTCCGGGCCGTCCGCGCGGCGCAGGAGATGGCGGCTACCGTTTCGGAGATTGATGTGGAGGGACTGGTTCTTCCGGATGGTGGATTCACAACCGGCATCGGCGTGCACGAGGGAACCGTCATCGTCGGAAACATCGGAAGCCGGGATAAGTTTGACTACACCGTGATCGGTGACAACGTGAACCTTTCCAGTCGGTTGGAGGGGCTGACCAAGCATTACCGCACCCAGGTGCTGATGTCCGACACGGTGCACCGGAAAGTGACCGCGGAGATCGAAACGCGGGAAGTTGATACGGTCCGAGTGAAGGGGAAAGAGCAGGCCACGACGCTGTACAGCACCGTTCCCGCCGGCAGTTTTGACGAAGAAAGCGCCCGGAACTACCACAAGGCGCTGAGCATGTACCGTCTGGGAAACTGGACGATCGCAATTGATTACTTTCGGCGTGTTCTGGAACGCTACCCCACAGACTACCTGGCGTCGATGTACATCACGCGGTGCCGGGAATTTGCAGACGATCCCCCCGACGAAAACTGGGGTGGCGCGATAACACTGGACTTCAAATAGATCGATGATAAGGAATGTAAAGATGAAGGGAACAGAAACGGGACGGATAAAACGAAAAATTGCGCTGACCGTCTATGGGGTCCTCGGGGTTTTTTTGTTTGCCAGCGAATTTCTGAACGCGGTATTCAACAACCGCCTGGATCAGCTTGGCTTTTCATTTCTCGAGCGGGTTGTCTTTGCGGCAAAGCCGACCGTGTTCGGTCTGTATGTCGTCTTCGCGCTGGGACTGTATCTGCTGATCCTGCGGTACCTCAAGCCGCTGTTCCGATATCTCGACACCGGGGCCGGGTATGAACGGGCGCGCAAGGCGGCGGTCAATGTCCCCTGGGTGATTATCATCTTTCAGTCGGCGGCGTGGACGGTCGCCACCTTTCTGTGCTACATGGGAATGGGCTGGACGGTGGACAGCGGAATACCGCTCCTGTTCGGCCTGCCCCTGAAGATCGCCGTGGGACTCCCCAGTGGCGTGTACATCTCGATCATATTCAACCTGATCCTGATTCCGGCGAAACAACAGCTCAACATCACCGCTCTTGCCGCCGGCGAGGATGATCGCTTTTCCCGCAATCGTGATTTCTTCGTCGTTCTTGCGATTATCATCGTCATGATCGTCAATTTCGCCTACATCAGCTATTACTACGCAAACGCGTCCGTCCAGGTCTCGCTGGCGTCGTTCTACCTTCCGCTGATCGGTGTTGCCGTGTTTTACGGGGTTGTGTCGTTCGGGCTTATCGCGCTGTCAAAGCGGGAGTACCGGCTGCAGATCGACTCGATTCGGGGCATCCTTCGTCGTATGGCGGCGGGAGACGCACGTGTGGATACGCGAATTAACATCATCAATTACAACGAGCTGGGCGAGATTGCCGGATACGTCAACGAAATTGTCGACAACTTCGCGGGAATCATCGCAAAGATAACCGAAACGTCCGGATTGGTGCTGGAATCCTCCCAGACGCTCTCCAGCGCAAGCCGTGAAAACGCGGCGTACGCAAATCAGCAGGCGTCAAGCACCACCGAGATCGTCACCACGATGGAGGAAGTCGATGCGCTGTCGCACGAGATAGGCTCCCAGGCGGGGAACGTGGAGGAGTCGGCACACCGGATGCGTACGGAGATCGACACCGGCTTCAGCACGACCAAGCACACGATCGATACGATGGAATCGGTGCGGACCTCCAACGCGGAGACGATCACGGAGATAAAGAACCTGGGTGACCATATCCGGAACATCTGGGAGATTGTGAAGATCATTAACGGCATCGCCGGGCAGATCAAGATTATCGCCTTCAACGCCACCCTTGAGGCGGCCTCCGCCGGAGAGGCGGGCAAAAACTTCGAGATCGTCGCCTCGGAGATCCGGCGTCTCGCCGATAATACCGTGGCCTCGACCGCGGAGATCCGTTCACGGATCGAGCAGATTCAATCAGCGGCGAACGCCCTGATCCACTCATCAGAGACCGATACGGAACACATCTCCCGGGCGTGGACGCTTTCACAGCAGCAGGAAACCACGTTTGATACGCTCCTCACATTGTCCGATTCGTCCTCCGACGCGGCGGCGGCGATGAGCGGGCGTGTCTCCCAGCAGATCGGGTCGTTTGAACAGGTCCTGGTCACGCTGAAGCAGATCTCCGCCGGTATTCACGAGTTCTCGGAATCTATCGATGAGACCAACCGCACCGCCGATCGGCTGAACGAAACTGCGGCGACGTTGAACGAGATCGTCGGTGATTCTGCCACCCCGGCGACGGAAAGTGCTCCGCGAGGGGGCGACGAAGCGGAGTGATTACGTAGTATACTTAAAGTAACGTATGAATGATTCGCTTTTCCACACCCGTCCGGGGCGTGTGACGTTACTGTCGATCGGTATTCTGTTTGCTATTTGCTCGGCGATACCCGTTTTTGCCCAGACCGCGACACCCGATGCATTTCTGTTCCAACCCCGACCTGCCGGCCAATTGGCGCCGGTCCCCAACGGTCCGGTGCGTCAGGTGGCATCCGAAGAGGAAATCATCAGGGGAAGCTCCGCGAGCATCCAGGGAGAACGCGGCCAGATAGAGGTCAAACGCTACGATTCCGATCGACTCGTCGAAAAGACGCTGTATCGCTCCGCCCGAGACGTGCTCGCTCAGGAGGCGTTTCGCTACGATCGGTACGGACGTCTCACGGAAGTAATTCGGACCGATGCGGATGGACATGTAGAATGGCGATACGAATACGTATACTCCCGGAGTGGCCAGCTTATTCGTGAGGTTACCTACGGTGTCTCCAATCTTATTGAGCAGGTGCTGGTGTATGAATACGAGAACGGCCGGCTTGGCGAGTCGGTCCGGTATGGCCGAAGTAACAACGTCGAGTGGCGGCGAGTGTATACATATGACGACGAGGGCTACGTATGGGACGCCTTTACTGCCGATGGTCTTCGGATCAAGCAAGTTCAACACCGATACGACGATCAGGGGCGTCTTGTGCGGGAAGAACATCGCGATCAATACGAGACGTTGTACGAGGTTATCGAATACGCCTACGGTACCGGTGCCGAACCGATAGAGGTGATTCGCCGCGGCGTTGATGAGGTTGTCAAGCAAAGAGACACCTATCGGTATGACCGGTTTCGAAACGTCGTGTTTCATCAAACGCTCCGCCCGGAAAGCGGGACGGGAACGCGGGTGGTCACCGCTTATACGTACGACCACCACAACAACTGGATCGAACAGAGCTCCCGTTACTTTGCGATTGAAGACGTTACCACCAGGATAACGCGGGAGAAACGCGTGGAGCGAGAGATCACGTACGGGACGGGAGAGACCGCGCCGCGATGACCAGGTCACTTTTTGGCAGGACCTTCGCCGTGATGCTTCTCTCTCATACCGCAGTTGTACTGGTCCTGTCCGGGGTGTTTGTATTCGCGGTACAGCAGTCGATCGAACGGTGGAACGCGGACCGGGGACAACAGGTGAAAAACCTGATGATTCCCGAGATCGTTCGGCTGTATCGCCAGACCGGACGTCTCTCGGAGGACCAGATACACGCGGCGCTGCTCCCGTTTTTGACGGATACCGTCTCAGTATACGCCTTGAACGCAGAACGGGAGCCGGTGTACCTCTATCTGAAGGGACAGATGATCTCCATTCATGAACCGGCGGAGCTGGCAGCCGGAGTCGCGGAAATGCGACAGATCACCCCGGTACCGGCCACGATCCTCGACGGTTCAAACGCGATCGGATACCTCTACGTGGATACCGCGTCATTTCGGGACGATTTGACCAACACACGGCTGCTTCGCAGTCTGTTCAACATTGTCACCGGCGGGGCGGCCACCGCGTTTGCGGGGGCGCTCCTCGTTGCGTACATCGTTTCCCGTCTCCTGGTTACCCAGGCACAGTCGCTCTCCCGCGGAATAGAACGCCTTGCGGCGGGTGATCGGGAGGTTGTGTTTCCTCAAGAGGGGCCGCGCGAGCTTCTTGTCATCGCCCAGTCCGCGCGAGCACTTCGGGACCAGCTGGCCAACGAAGAACAACTGCGGAAACGGTGGACCGAAGATATCGCCCACGACTTGCGGACGCCGATAACCGCGTTGAAAACGCAGTTTGAGGGTATTACCGACGGGTACATCACCATGACCCCGCAACGTCTTGAGGACCTGAAAAACGAGCTGAACCATGTGGAACGACTCGTCAACGACCTTCGGGAACTGAGCTGGGTTGAATCGCCGGAGATGCACCTGGAAAAAACACGTGTTGAACTCCGCACCTTCGTTGGGAATGTCACGACCGTTTTCACCGGGCGTTCAAAAAAGCTGGCTGTTCCCTTTCACGTAGTCTCGGAAGACGGGACGATAGAGGCTGATGAGTATCTGTTGCAGCGGGCGTTGACCAACGTGATTGACAACGCGTTTCGATATGTTGCTCTCGGTGGGTCTGTCCATTTTTCCGGACGACTGAACGCCGTTCGCTGCGTGTTTGAGGTGAGAAACACCGGGCGCATTTCCGACGACGAGGTCGAACGGGTGTTTGAGCGGTTTTACCGCGGTGCCAATTCAGCCCATACGCATGGGTCCGGACTGGGGTTGTCGGTAACAGCCGCTATCGTCGAAGCTCACGGCGGGTCGGCAGGAATCGTACAGGAGGATGACACCACGGTGCTCAGAATCGTCTTGCCCAACAGCTCCGCGGATTAGTCCGGCTCGTCCGGAACAGACGCCGGGGAAAAGCGGTACCCGAAGCCGCGAACCGTCTCTATCCAGCGACTGTCACCAAGACGCATCCGGATGTTCGCGATGTGGGTGTCAACGGTCCGTTCCGAACCGGAGAAATGGTATCCAAGGCATTCGCCGAGAATCTGCTCGCGTGAGACCGCCCGCTCCTCACGTTCCGCAAGGTATGCGAGGATCTCCCACTCCGCGTTTGTCAGACCGATCTCTTCACCGTCGACGAAGATTTTACGCATCGACGGATCGATCTCGAGCTGGCGATCATGTAGAAACCACTCCTTGCGCTCGTCGGGACTCTCGTCGGAGGCTTGCGTGCGTCGTAGTATCGCCTCTGTGCGCAGGAGGAGCTCTTTCGTGGAAAACGGCTTGACGATGTAGTCGTCCGCGCCGATTTCGAATCCGGTCACGCGATCTGTTTCTGCATCCTTGGCGGTGAGAAACAGAATCGGGACGTTGGAACGTTCGCGCAGATGCCGCGCGACGAGGAAGCCGCTGATGTCCGGTAACATGATATCGAGAATGACCGCATCGGGTGGAGCTACATCGATCGCCTCGAGCACCGGTTTGCCCTGAGAAAACGGAACAACCTCGTAATCGTGGAGGCTGAAGTACTCCACAACGGCGTGACGAATCAGTTTGTTGTCTTCTACGACGTATATCCGGCTCATCGTGTCTGTATCGTATACAAACACCTCGTTTGGCTCCATACATTGCAACGTCTATTCACACAATCTTGATAAAGCGTTGACGTTACGTTCGCACTGGTATGCGACATTGGAACGTGGAGGACCATAGAAATGAACAAAGCACAACAGGAAGAATTAGCCGGACGGATCCGAAAGCGGCTTGACCAGGAGCCGACAATAGCAGACCCCTCGAAGATCAGTCTCCGGGTGGAACAGCGGGGCCTGCCCCTGAAACGGAAGACCTATGTTGTACTCGAAGGCGCAATCGGCAACGCCGAAGAGGGGGGGAAAGCCGAGACCGTCACAAACGCGGTTATCGGGGGTAACGACGGGGTTGAACTGGAAAATCACCTGGTCGTGCCGCTGATCTGAGGCGTTGGGTCTGGTAGATACGTCTACCAGACTCGTCTACCAGACGACACGATTAGAAAACCGTAAAAAAACGGCGCGGCAAGAACCATGACAGGCTCTTGCCGCGCCGAAAGCGTGCGATAGCGGGCCTACCGCCGCTCTTGAATAGCCTGCTGCAATTCCGAGTCCTGCTGGACCATCACGATAATCTCATTGAACCGCGACACACTCAGCCCACGGTCCTGCACAAGGTCGATCATCTCCTGCTGGGACGCCATCTGAACTTCGTCAACCTCCTCAACGATTTCCTGGTACTCTTCCACCACCTCGTCTTCAACATTCGCCGGAGGCGCACCGCCGGCTGCCTGCACGCGCTGGTGTAGTTCCATAAATCCCTCTTCACCGCCGGAAAACGTGTTGAGGATTCCGTCGATTTCACCGGAAACATCGTCCTGGATCTGTTCAACGTCTGCGAGAGCCTGAACAAAACGCCCGAATTCCGGGGAATCGGGATCCACCGGTTCCGCCTCCGTTTGTGTCTGGGCAAAGAGTACCCCGCTTCCTGATATCGTCAGGACAATGAGAAGGGTGAGAACCCGCTTGAGGGTCATAGTACTGGTCATAGTAGCCTCCTGTTTCCATGTATTTGGTTTGAAAAAGGCTACAGTGTCGGTGTTAATTGGATATCCGGTGCGTGTTAATCCTTTGCAAAGATGGTCTCCTCCGCTCGGGCCATGAATTGGCGCGGCGCAAGCGGGTTGCGATAGACACGCCGGCGTGAACCCGTACTATACTCGCGTGATGGTATCGCATCGACGGTCCGGAGCCATTTTGACTCGTGTTCTGCTTCCGCTTCTACTTCTCGGTGCGACCGTACCAGCGGTTGGCGCGGAAACGGTTGGGTCAGAGGATGCGCCGACTTTGGAAATCGCCTATTACGGCGACATCTCCTGTGATCACTGCGATACGTTTGTGCAGTCTGTTCTGCCGGAAATGGCGGAGCGATACGACGTCTCCTTCGAAATCACACTGGGCGATATCCTTACGCGTGCAGGTGAGGCGGAAGCGCGGGACCGCCTGTCCCGACTCGGATTGAGCTACCGTACCTTTCCGGTCCTGCTTATCGGAAACAACGCATACCAGGGTAGTTTCGCCATAGAGAAGCATCTGTCCGAAGAGGCCCGCTATTTCATTGACAACGGAACGTATCGCGCGTTCGACCGCGAGGCGTCGGAGACCAGTCATCCCGCGGCAGACCACGACGGTGAGCGTTCAGCTCCTGCGCGACTTGAGCCGGGCGCGGCGGGGGTGCTGCGCTTTTTCTGGGGCGTCGGATGTCCTCATTGTGACGCGGCGAAACCAGAAATTAACCGGCTGGAGCGGGAGTATCCCCATCTGACGGTGGAACGGTACGAGGTGTTTCAGTCGGCGGCGAACCGGGCGATCTTCGCTGAAACACGTGAATACTACGGAAGCACGACGGCGGCGGTACCGCAGTTTTTCTTTGAGAATCACGGCTGGATCGGATACGGCGACGGGGTTATTGACGAGATCGAGTCGGTGATTCAAGGACGCCGGCTGTCAGGGGAGATCGAGCTTCCGCTGTTCGGCAGAATAGATCCGGAGGCGATTCCTGCAGTTGCGGTAACGGCGGCGATAGCCTTTGTAGACGGATTCAATCCGTGCTCTCTGTGGGTGCTCACCCTCTTGCTGGGACTGATCGTTCACAGTCGGTCTCGTCGCCGGGTGATGCTGGTCGGAGGCGTATTTCTGGGGGTGACCGCTCTGGTGTACGGCGCGTTCATGGTGGGCTTTCTGAACGTGTTTGCCGCAGTCGGTCACACCCTTGCGATCCGGATAATCGTTGCCGTAATCGCTGTGGGTATGGGTCTGGTGAATGTGAAGGACTATTTCGCCTTCAAACACGGTGTATCCCTCACCATCTCGCCGCGGTTTCAACGCTGGATCGGCGTTCACAGCCGAGAGATAGCGCAGGAAGACGGTTCAGCCGGGAAACTTGCGGTCCTGACGGCTTTGTTTGCCGGGGGAGTTGCTCTGGTTGAACTCCCGTGTACCGCCGGGTTCCCGATGATCTGGTCCCGGTATGTCACATCGCTCTCCTCCTCAGTTCTGGTATACGCACTTTTACTGGCTCTCTATCTGCTGGTGTATCTCGTACTTGAACTGGGGATCATCACCGTTGCGGCGGTCTCGATGCACCGCATTCGGTTCGGTGTTGCGCAGGCGCGGGTTCTCAAGCTGGCAGGTGGCGCGCTGATGGTGAGTCTCGGTGGCTTCTATCTGTTCCGTCCCGATATCGCCGAGACGATCGCCGGTGTAGCCCGGATTGTCGGGGCTGCCGTGGTGGGGACGATCGTTCTACTGATAATCGGACGCGTGGTTAGTGCCGCGCGACGCGGTTGACGCGGCAGCCTCGCCGTGCCATGAGCATTTGCCATCACTACCGTTAAGTATTAAATTCAACATACCCACTGAGGAAGGAGGTGACGAACATGGTACTCGATTACCTCGATCCGTATCACACCACGCGACCACCCGAACCGGCTTCGAACCGGCGTGACGCACCGGTCGAAGAGACCGACGAACAGCGCGCCGAGGACGACCGACCCAACGAACCGGTTGACCCGCCCGAACGGAACGGCTACGACGAGACCGGCGAGTCGGTCGATGAATACGCGTAAACACCCGGCTCTATCTGGTTCTACTGTAGCGCCAGGCTCGTCCCGAGAGAGACGGTGGTCACGTTCAGCCAGTTAAACGAGTAATTGCCCGGGTCCGAATTTGTGGCGCCGCCGCCAAGGTACCGGGCGTTTGCAAACACCTCGACTTTCGGGCTGACGGTATACCCGGCGCGCATACTGGCGTCGAGGAGCGCCCCGGTGGTGTCGTTGTCACTTCCGTTGAGATAGCTGATCGGCGCGTAGATACCGTCTATCTCGGTGGCGAGCCAGAACCCGCGCCCCAGGGCATAGCGGGCGCGCACCTTGAGAAGCGGGACTGGTCCTACGTTCGCCGACCGGTAGAACCCCTCTGCCGGTTGTCCATTGCGCCCGCCCCGTGCCTCAAACTCCGTGTTGGCGTTGCGTATCTGCAGTGATCCGCCCGCAGCAAGCTCAAAACGTGAGCGATCGACCACGGTGTTGAGATAACTGACTCGGTAAAACGGGAATCCGTAGAGGACCCGTAAGGTCGAACCGGAGAACGTCTCGCCGTCAAGAGAGAAGTCGGGTGGCATCTCTACCCGGGTTTCCAGCGCCAGCGGCTGGTAGAGAAAAATCGCCGTGTGTCGGTCAGCAGCGTGAAACTCCGCGGACAAACGAAGAAATGGAAACAGAATGTCCTGTCCGCCATCCCGCCCGTACCGGAACGCCGGGTCATCCTCGGAATAGGCGATGCGGTGATCCACCACATCGAGAAAACCCGCCTCAGCACGGAGGCTGACAACCGGTTCAGCGAACACTATGACCGGTGCGGCAACCATCGCAAGCGAAGCAAGCATGAACAGTAAAATATGAGAGAATGAGAAGTGATGTGCCCGGCGTCTCAAGTCTTGGGTTTTCATCCGTAGAGTATAACCATGCCAACGGTTTGTGTGGGAGGTGACGAACCGGATAGGCCCGGTTTTTCTTGACGGATCGAACATCCGGCTCTACACTGAACTGGTTAACCAAAAACTGGTTAACCAGTTGGTGAGGTGTTCCGTGCGGGGAAAGAACAACGATAATTTGACCGTATTTCGACAGATCGATGCGCCGCGGGCGACCGATATGATCATTGAGCAGATTCAGGGGTTGATCTCCTCGGGTGTCCACAAGCGCGGCGTCCGGCTTCCGTCGGAACGGGATCTGGCGGAACGATTTGGCGTCGGCCGGGGCCCCGTTCGGGAAGCGTTAAAGCAGATGGAGTTTTACGGGCTTGTTCGCGCGGAATCGCAGCGCGGGTATTTTATCGCTGAGATCGGAGAAAAGGCGCTTCAGGGACTTATTTCGACGATGCTCCGTGGCGGGAACCACGATCTGGGATCACTGTTTGAGGCACGCGAGATTCTCGAGACCCACGCCGCTCGGCTTGCCGCGGAACGGGCTGAAGATTCCGACCTGGACGCGCTTACCGCCGCACACCGTGAGTTCGAGGCAGCTGTCTCCTCAGGAAGCCTGGCGCTCGACGAAGACCATCTGTTTCACCTTGCGATCGCCCGGGCAACCAAAAACCCGGTTCTTACCTCTCTACTGGGATACCTCACGCCGGAAATTATTCAGATGAACCGTGATGTCAGTCAGCGTGAGCTTGGCGATGTGACCAGTCGCGCTGAAACGGTCGAAGAACATCGCGAGATTCTTATTGCTTTGGGTCGTCACAATCCTGATAACGCCGAGGCGGCAATGCGTTCGCATATGTTCAAATTGAAAGCACGACGATTCTCACATGCGACACAAACGGAGGAACACAATTGATTCATGAACTTGCACGACAGGTCCGGCGGGACACGATCCGGATGATCGTCAATGCGGGATCGGGCCACGTTGGCGGGGCACTTGGTGTGGCGGATATTCTCACCGTCCTGTATGAGGACATACTTCACTATCGTCCCGACGAACCGGACTGGCAGGACAGGGACCGCCTCGTTTTGAGCAACGGCCACATCTGCGCTGCATGGTATTCGATCCTGGCGCGAACCGGGCACTTTCCAATCGACGAACTGGCGACGCACCGCCGTTTCGGTAGCCGATTGCAGGGACATCCCGCGCGGGCGAAGCTCGGCAAGTTGGTAGAAACCTCTTCCGGGCCGTTGGGCCAGGGACTTTCGGTGGCAAACGGGCTTGCCCTTTCGATGCGCGCAGACGCGCGTTCAGCCCGGGTGTTCTGTATTCTCGGTGATGGCGAACTTGCGGAAGGGCAAGTGTGGGAGGCGGCGATGACTGCCGGGCATTACCGCCTGTCCAACGCGGTCGCGATTATCCTTGCAAATGGCCTGCAGATTGACGGGACAACCGAGGCAGTCAAGCGTCAGGAGCCGATCGACCGCCGTTTTGCCGCCTTCGGGTGGGAGACGACAGTGGTCGACGGCCATAACCCGGATGAATTGCAGTCAGCGCTGGCGACGGTGCCCTCCGGCAGCGCGCCACGGGCGGTTGTTGCGCGTGTCAAAATGGCTGCCGGAGTATCCGCATGGGAGGATCAGGCAAAGTGGCACGGGACCACGCCGGATCGGGACGCTGCGCTACAGGCGCTTGAAGAGATCGGTCTCGCCGACGGGTACGATGATTTTCCCATTGAAGGGACCGCCGGAGGTGTACTGTGAACAAACAGGCGATGCGTGAGGCGTTCGGGGCGGAACTGGTAGAGATCGCCCGCACAAATGACCGGCTGGTTGTGCTCACCGCAGACCTGGCGGATGCGATAAAAGTTCAAGGGTTCGCTGAGGCGTATCCAAAACGGTTTTTTCAGATGGGCATATCCGAAGCGGATATGATGGGAACCGCCGCAGGAATGGCCCTCGACGGGAAGATACCGGTAGCGACAACGTTTGCGATATTCGCAACCAGTCTTGGCCACCAGCCGATTCGGCTGTCCGTGGGGTACAACAACGCAAACGTCAAGATCTGTTCAAGTCACGGTGGCGTTACTGTCGGCGCTGATGGCGCGACGCACCAGGCGTTTGAGGATATTGCCCTGATGCGAATGATCCCCGGTATGACGGTGGTGGTTCCCGCCGACGCACACGAAGCGCGCGCGGCGACCCGGGCGATAATCGAACACACCGGGCCGGTCTATCTGCGCCTGGGACGGATTCCCACGCCGATCGTGACCGCTGCGGATGCGCCGTTTGACCTGGGCGCCGCGGTAGAATTGCGGGACGGAACCGATGTTGCGGTGTTTGCCACGGGAATGATGGTTCCGATGGCACTGGATGCGGCGGACGTCCTGGAAAAAGAACACGGAATTTCTGCAACCGTTGTGAACGTACATACGATAAAGCCCCTTGATACAGACACGATCATTCGGGCGGCAACCCGGTGTGGGTGCGCCGTCACCGCGGAGGAACACTCCGTATTGGGAGGGCTCGGCGGCGTAATCGCCGAGACACTTTCATCTGCGTATCCGGTACCGCTTGAACGGGTTGGGGTTCAGGATACCTATGGCGAGTCCGGTGAGCCGGACGAAATATTGGAAGCATATGGATTGACCTCGCACGCTATCGTAGCCTCCGCATTGAAGGTCGTTGACCGGAAGCGGAACGGCGCGGTGTGAAAGAATCCATAGGAAATAAGGAGGTTCGTATGAGACGAACGATAGCTATTGGATTGGTTCTGTTGCTCGTTGCGAGCACAGCTGTGTTTGCCAGCGGGGCCCAGGAGCAGGAGGAGGAAGTTGTCCGGTTCTGGTACCATTTCGATGATCCGGAAACTGCGCTGAATCCGTTGATCGAAAAGTTCGAATCGGAGAATCCCGGTATTCGAATCGAGGCTGAGCGAGTTCCCTGGGATGCCTATTACCAGCGTCTTTTAACGGCGGCTGCCGCAGGCGATCCTCCCGACGTTGCGCAGGTGAAACTGTGGTGGCAGCCACAACTTGTCGAAATGGGCGCGTTGCTTCCGTTGGACGATTACATCGCGGACTGGGATGGAAAAGACGACGTATACCCGCGTGTCTGGGAACTGACGCGCCACTCCGACGGGCAGCAGTATTACATGCCGCTCCAGATGGTTGTGCTATACATGTACTACCGGGTTGATCACTTTGACGAACTTGGTCTTTCCATTCCGGAAACTCGCGAAGAGTTTCTCGAGGTTGCCCAGGCGCTGACGCGCGATACCGATGGTGACGGGGAAACCGACGTTTACGGTTTTGGTATTCGTGGTGCCCGCGGTGGTCACGACTGGTGGGGCTCCTTTGTCCTGTCCAGCGGTGCTGAGTTCTTTGACGACAACGGAAATGTCGCTCTGGCAACGCCGGAGGCTATTGCCGCAAACGAGTGGTTTTTGGACTTGTATCGTGAACACGGCGTGAGCCCGCCGACGACACCGAGTGACGGGTTCCGTGAAATAGTCGCCAACATGCAGAATGGAACGACGGCGATGACGATTCACCATATCGGGAGCGCAGCGGATATGCATGCAGCGCTGGGCGAAAAGATCTCCGCATTTCCCGTACCGGAAGGTACTGACGGGCGATGGACCAGTTTTGGTGATGAAGAAAACGCGGTGTTTGCCGAGACGGATAATCCCGACGCGGCGTTCAAATGGGCTGCATTTCTTGCCGAGGCTGAAAACAACGCGATCTGGCAGAAATCCAGCGGCCAGGTTTCCATTAACATCAGCAACGAGGACCAGGACCACGGTGAGCTGGAACGATTCTACGCTGCAACCTCTGCCTCCACGCCTTTTGCCGGAGTTCTTCCCGCACATCCCGGTACGGCGGAGTTTGTCGAAAGTGTGTGGCCTGCGGCGACGCAGCGCGCATTCCTCGGCGAAATCAGCAGTCGAAAGATGATGGAAACGTTCGCAGAACATTTTTCCGAGTAGAATATGAGTTAGATCTGACGTGGGGCGGCGGCAATACGCCGCTCCATGTCCTCTCAGGAGGTACCGCCAGTGCCGAGTTCGACGCGTTCTCATCTGCACAGCCCGGCTTTGCCCTACATGTTTCTGTCGCCGGCACTCTTTGCGACCGTCGCGATTATCTTTTTCCCGATCATTTACGCCGTGAGCTTAAGCTTCATGGACTACGTGATCTGGAAACCCGACGAGATGGGTTTTGTCGGCCTGAAAAACTATATCGCCGTATGGGATGACGAGATCTTCCTGATCAGTCTCAAAAACACGTTCGTCTGGATTTTTGGCGTTATCGGTCTTCAACTCGCGTTGGGGTTCATGACGGCACTCATCCTGAACCAGCAGTTTCCCATGCGTGGCGTTGCCCGGGCGATCATTCTGATTCCCTGGGTTACTCCCAGTGTCATTACGGCGCTTATGTGGCGGTGGATGTACGACGGAAATACCGGCGTTCTCAACGATCTGTTGGTACGGGTCGGGCTTCTTGAACGCTACGTTCCCTGGCTGGCGCAGGGGGCGACGGCACTCCCTGCGGTGATGGTCGCGCTGATGTGGCAGGGCTTCCCGTTTTTCGCGATCATGATTCTTGCGGGATTGCAGGCGATTCCAACGGAGTTGTACGAGGTTGCCGATGTGGACGGGGCCACAACAGTTCAGAAGTTTTTCCGAATCACGTTTCCGATGATCACCCCGGTCCTCTTTACCACAATTCTCTTGCGGTCGATCTGGGTTGCCAATTCTCTGGACATCATCTTCATCATGACCGGCGGCGGCCCCGGATACAACAGCCATACCCTTCCGCTGTATTCGTACATAAAGGCGTACCGCGGTCTTGATTTCGGGTACGCCGGGACGATCGCGGTGTATTTGACGATACTCCTCATTGCGGTGGTAACCCTCTACGTGATCCGCATTTCCCAAACGGAGGACCAGCTCGGATGAAACGTTTTTTCATCGTCTATCTGCCGCTTACAATCATCGTGTTGTTCGCCGTGTTCCCGTATGCATGGGGCTTTGTGTCGTCCATCACTCCCGAGGGCGAAATGTACGTTGACGGTCTGCGCTACGTTCCCCGCAATCCGACCGGGGAGAACTACGTACGCCTCTTTGATCGCATCAATTTCACCGAAAACCTTATCGACAGCTTCCTGGTCGCCAGTTTCAGTATGGTCTTCGGCCTCACGTTCAGCGTGACCGCGAGCTATTCTTTTTCCCGCTTCCGGTTTCGCTTTCGCCGCTATCTGCTGTTGCAGTTTCTGGTAATAAACATGTTCCCCGTGGTTCTGTTGTTGATTCCGCTCTTTGTCATTTTTTCCACCCTGAATATCATGGATACCTACCTGGCGCTGGTTCTCGCGTACGCCACCTTTACGATACCGTTTTCCACGTGGATGATGACCTCGTTTTTTGCCGCCATTCCGAAGCAACTCGACGACGCGGCGTTGATTGATGGCTGTTCCCGTCTCGGGGCGCTCTTTCGGGTCATTTTCCCCATTGCAATGCCCGGGATCGCCGCCACCGGTATCTATATCTTCATAACCTCCTGGAATGAATTTGTATTCGCTTCTGTTCTCACGAGCCGCAACGTCCGGACGATTCCTATCGCATTGCAAAATATGGTCGGTGAGTACCAGATCGCCTGGGGACTTCTCACCGCCGGCGGCATCGTCAGCGCAATTCCCGTGGTGGTGCTGTTCTTCTTTATCCAGAAGCAGCTGATTGCCGGTATGACCGCCGGAGCGGTGAAAGGGTAGAGCGGGGGCGTACGAAAACGTTTTGGATTAACCCCCGCGGGTCTTCAGACAACACAGCGCCTTTCAAGATTTGCTTCGCCACCGTCCGCGGGTTTATCCTGTTAAAGAGGACGCGGGGTTGATCATTGAAACGGCCGCCCCGCACAGAGTAGGAGAAAAAATGAAATATCGAAAACTGGGAAACACTGGATTGGTCGTGAGCGAACTGGCGTTGGGAACGATGCAGTTCGGCAAAAAGATGAACATGGGCGGCCTTGATCAGGCGGCGACAACCAGGATGGTGAAATACGCCCTTGACCGGGGTATCAACATGGTAGATACCGCCGACGTCTACAGTCAGGGGGAAAGCGAAACACTGCTCGGAAACGCGCTGAAGGGAATCCGGGAAGAGATTGTCCTTGCGTCCAAGGTACGGCTGCCGATGAGCGACAATGTGAACCGAAGCGGTGCGACGCGGGTGAACATCATGCGTGGCGTGGAGTCAAGCCTGAAACGTCTGCAGACGGACTATCTGGACCTGTACCAGATTCACGGATGGGACAGCAACACGCCCCTTGAAGAGACGGTGCGCACCCTCGACGATCTGGTGCGTCAGGGGAAAGTGCGGTACATCGGATTTTCCAATTATCTGGCGTGGCAGGGAATGATGGCGCTGGGAATCCAGGAGCGGGAACATCTGGAGAAATACGTGACCGCCCAGATGTACTACAGCCTTGTTGGCCGGGGATTGGAAACGGAGTTCCTGTCTTTTGCCGAGCAGAACAACATCGGAATTCTGGTCTGGAGCCCGCTTGCCGGTGGTTTCCTTTCGGGAAAATACAGCCGCAACGCACCACCTCAGAAAGATACGCGCTTCGCCCAGGCCGGGCAGTTTGTTCCGTTTGATAAAGAGCTGGGGTACAACGTGGTGGATGCTCTCCAGAAGGTGGCGGATCGACACGGTGTCAGCATTCCGCAAATTGCCCTCGCGTGGACGCTGACGCGGCCGATGATCAGCAGCGTCCTGATCGCCGCTCGCAAGATAGAGCACCTGGAAGACAACATCCAAGCCTCGGACGTCGTCCTGTCCGAAGAGGACATCCGATTGCTCAACGAAGCGTCAGACCCGGGAACCCCGGAATACCCGAAATGGATGGTGCTTCAGCTTGATGTAGCCGAGGATCCGCGGCCGAAGATGCTCTTCCCCGAGCGCTACGCCGACGGCGGCATCTGGGACGACCTTCGCGGAACGAGCTGGGAGGGCTGAGGCCCTCCCTCCTCCGGTTTGCGCCGGGGTGCGGGGTCTTCCGGAGCGCCGCGACACATACCGAGGTCAGCTCCGGCGCAACTCCGGCACCTCCAGCCAGCAGCGTTCCGCCCAGCTTTTCTGCCCGAGTTCCGCCAGTTGCACGCCTTTGGCGCCTTCGATCAGGTCCCAGGGAAACGGTTCGTCGTCGATAACGTGGCGGAGGAACAGCTCCCATTGAACTTTGAAGGCGTTGTCCATCGGGTCGCGGTCCGGCATCGGGGTCCAGCCGCCGAAAAAGTCGATCGGGTTGTCGATGTCCGGATTCCACACCGGCTTTGGCGTTTCCGCGTCGTGCTGGACGACGCAATCGCGCAGTCCGGCGACGGCGCTTCCGGCGGTTCCGTCAACCTGAAGGGTCAGCAGGTCATCGCGGCGGACCCGCGTTGCCCAGCTTGAGTTGAAGTGACAGACAAC
>JAQIBO010000442.1 GCA_027859055.1 Spirochaeta sp. | reverse complement strand
GTATTTGGCAATGTGGCGGTCGAGACGGCGACAACAAATGCACGGCGCCTGGTGGAGATCGCCGGGCGCGACGAGATACCCGTATGCCGCGGAGCGGCGCGGTCGCTGACACGGCCCTTTCCCGGGGCGGTGGCACACGTTCACGGCGCGGACGGGCAGGGTGACGCCGGCCTTGCCGCGCCCAGCGGCGCGGAGGATCCCCGCCGGGCGACGGAATTCATCATCGAAACGGTGCTGGCGCACCCCGGTGAGGTGACGCTGGTAGCCCTCGGCCCGTTGACGAATCTTGCCCTGGCGTTGGTGGAACGGCCGGAGATCGCGCGCCACGCGCGGCAGGTGGTGTGCATGGGTGGCAACGTCTATGTCTCCGGCAACGCCTCGCCGGCGGCGGAGGCCAACGTCCTCAGCGACCCCGAGGCGGCGGATATCGTGCTGTCCGCGGAGTGGCCGGTGACGATGTGTGGCCTGGATGTCACCCATCGGATTACGATGACGCCGGCAGATCTGGAGCGGATCTTTCGGATTTCAACACCGGCGGCGCAACACCTCGCGCGGATCGTGCCGTTTTACCGCGCCTTTTACGAGGCCAACGTGTCCGGCGACGGCATTTACGTTCATGACTCCACGACGATTTCCTTTCTGTTGCATCCTGATGCGTTTGAGACGGAGACGCTCGCGCTCCAGGTGGACACCTCCGACGGGATTGGCCGGGGAAAACTCTGGCCACGCCGTGATGCGCGTGGCCAGTCCGCGGGCGCGCGCGCCGTCACGATCTGCCGGGATGTTGATGCGCGGCGCGTGGTTGAAGCGGAAATCGCTGCGCTTGAGCGGGGGTTATAGACGACGGATCGACGGAGGGGGTGGAGTGGATCGGGGCAGTGCTTGGCGTTGCCGGGCGGTTCGCGACCGCAGGCGACACCGGTCAGTCGCGCCGGCGCCGTTTTTTTCGGTATCCCGCTTCAACGATCTTCACGTCGCCGATAAGCGATAGTCCGCGGATGATGCACCGTCCGACCGCACTGTTCTCCACGCTGCCGTCGCGACGGAACAGCTCGGTGTCACCGATAACGTTGACAAGCTGGTTCTCCACCCGCATACCCGGGGGGATGATCACTTTTGTGTCGCCGATGAGGCTGAACACCGTGAGGACCACCGGCTCGGTCAGGGGTGGAAGATTCTCCAGGTCAGCCTTTACGTCGCCGATAAGCGCGAACGTTCGGACTTCACCGGTCCCGAAATCCTGATGGTCGATGCGGCAATCGCCGATGATAGAGAGCCGTGTTTCTGCTGGATGGTTCGTGGAACGCTCCACCGAACGATCCGCTGACGCCGACCGCGGAGCTTGATACACCGCGGGGAAGTCATGCAGCACGGTCTCAAGCTCGTCAATTGAATCCGCGGCGTTCACCAGATCCAGACGATGTTCATAATCTTCCAGTTCGATGTGGTTGTCCGTGTACGCCTGCGCCAGTATGTCGCAAATCTGATCCCGACGCTGAGCAAGACCGTAGCGGCGTTTTTCCAGGTACCCGTCCATACCGTTTCATCATAAGACGATCCGGGGCGCTGTCAACTACGTACCTATTACAACCACTCCCTTACGCGTCCACTCCGTGCGACGCCGTCGCGTATTACGAACCGTGACCCACGTACTGGCCCTACGGCTGATCTCCACAGTACGCCTTCACCAATGCCGCGCTGTGAGTCCATTGATCCTGGCGAAATGGACCAGATTGGCGGTGACTACCTCGGCACCGTGGCTCATAGCAACCGCGGCGATCGCGACATCCATATCGTCGATGGGGGTACCGTCCCGCTCAAGCTGCGACTTGATCTCGCCAAACTCTGTAGAAGACGTGGCGGTCCACTCGAGGACTCGGATCGTCTGCAAGAGGCGCGATAACTCCCGCTCCAAAAGCTCCCGCTTGCGGGTGCTCGCCGGGAGACGGTGAATGCCGTATTCAATCTCCGCCACCACCGGCGGTACCAGCGCAACATCCCCGGGGCTGCGGGACCGGAGGAGCGCTTCGATCTCCGAATCGTGGCGCATCACCGCCGCACACGCCGAAGTATCCAGAACGGATACACTCACAACACCACCGCTCCCCGGTTTCTGCGGCGGGAAACCGTCGAAGCCTCCAGTTCCTCCGCCGCCTCAGTCAGGATTTCCCGCTCCTCTGCAGACGGCGCCGCAAAGAACGCGTCGGGCCACTCACCCGAATCCCGTTCGATCTCTGCTTCGAGCGACGCCAGAACAACGCGATTACGGCTGACCCCCCGGCGCCGGGCGATCGCATCGACTCGCTGCAGAATCTCATCGGGGATGTGTACCGTTGTTGAGCTCATAAATAGAACATATTCTATTTATAAAACGCCGTCAAATGACGAACGCCCGAGGCCACGGAACCCACTCCTACAACGGAATTACGGGAATACAGATGTCGACGGTGAACGTTCGTCCCAGCTCGTCGGAAATCTCTGCCTCGGGATCGGTATCGATATACTTCTCGTAACACAACCGGTCATCCGGCTGGTATCCGCTTTCCGGCAGCCAGACCCCATACACCCAGCTCCAGGCACCACCGAACTGGGTCGCATCAACCTGGAAGCGGGCCTCCGCGTACGTTCCGGCGGGAAGCGTCAGCTTGCCGACTTCGCCGGAAACATCCGTGTCGGCGGGTACGATGATCCCGCAACTGATGCGCAGCTTTTCCGGGTCCACCGTCTCCGGATCGTCGTGATAGATCACGATCTCCTCGGTTACGCCCCGGGTAATCAGATTCCGTGGCGCCGCCCATTTGTACAGCGCCGTATACAGTCGCTGAAAGAGTTCCTCGTCACCAAAGTACGGACCCGTGTGGCGCACATAGGCAACGGTCATCTCCGGCTTCTCCATCACCTGCACCGATTCGGCTGGAATCGGTTTCATCGAAAGTTCAGACATATCTTTACTCCTTGTATCGTGTGATATGCCCCTATCGTATGCTCCGTCCCCGTCGATTGCTTTGCCGCCGTTGCGAACCGGTATGCTCAGATTGCGATCTGTCATTGTCAGGCCGGCGCGTCGCGCCCGGTATTGACTCGCCGATACGCCATGCGCCTGCCGGAATGCTCGGGAAAACGCCGCTACATCGGAGAACCCCACCGAAAACTCAACATCAGTAATCTAACGGCCCCGATGTTCCACTACCAGCATTGCGGCCTTCTCCAGCCGCAACCGCTGCACATACTGCCCCGGCGTCTCCCCGACGTGGGCAAAAAAGATGCGGTGAAAATGGTACTTCGAAAACGCCGCCACGCCCGCGAGTTTCTCCAGAGGGAGCGGGTCTGCCAGATGCGTATCGATGTAATCCATCGTCCGGTTGATCCGCTGGGTATATTCCGTCTGCGAACTGTTCACTGTTTTTGGCCTCCGTCCCCATCCGGCGCTACAACGATATCAAGTTCCGGTTCCGATGTTACCCGTACCGGAACGGCAGTCGCGTATCCCCATGCCGGGGCGGCAATTTCGGGGTTGGCGTTATTCCGGCCCGTGTTTGCGACCACCGTGACGCGGTAGGTCACAACAAGCGTCCGACCACGAATCGTTGCGGGTACAGCGATCAGTACCGTCCGTTTCATGATCGTCCCCGCAGTATCCGGACTGTCATGCGGCCGTCTCGTGAAAAAAAGAACTGCAACAGCGGGACTGCAACCGTAACCGGGACCACGTTAACCGCAACGCGTCCGTCTAACGTCAGCGCAGCACCGGAAAAAACCGGTCGCACCCGGATTCCGGCTCGTCCGATGTAACGTAGCAGGAACGGGGCGGTTACACCCCAGATCAATCCGGTATCCGCCGGATCATCCAGGCCGAAGTGCACGTCCGCATCGGCGGAAGTCGTAAAACGGCGCAGCACCCGGGGCAGGAGTTTTTGCGCGGCATCGAAGATCATAGGAATCTCACTCGGTTTCGGCCGCCGCGGGCGCTTTTCGGAATCTTTCTTGCTTGTGTGGCGTTTGGCTGTGGGGTGCTTCGCGGTACGCCGTCGGTTTTTTTCGTGGTCTCGTGTCCGTCCCGTCAGGGGAACGCGAACCGCACCGAAGAGCCAGCGAAACCACAACGTCGCACGTTCAGTTTCGGCATCCCCCATCGCACGGAATTCCACGGGCACGGCCAACAGCACCAGGATGAGGGCAATCGCGGCCAGAATGAGGGCCGCAACGGTGGCTGCGACCCACGCGAGTATCGGTAACACTCGGTTTTGTCCCTGTCAGGAAGCGTTTGTGTTACTACCGGCGCCTGATGCGGCCTTTTCGGACGAGGAATGCTCTTCTGCTACATGTTTCACGATTTTTGCCACCGAGTCTGCCAGGGATGACGAGCTCTGTTTGACTGGCTCCACACGAACCCCGTGTTCGTCGGAGATTACCAGTGCAACCGGCTTGATCCCACCTCCGCCTGCGGCACCCTGACCAGCGCCGGCGGGACCCGTCTTGCCCTCTTCGGTACCGCTGCCGCTTCCGAAACCAAAACCGATGCTAACCAGCGGCACCACCGTTGCCGCGCCGATTTGGATTGGGTCACCCACAACTCGTTCCGTCGTGAGGAGCGTCTGAATTCGCTCCAGGGCCTCGGCGATCATTTTTTCCGTGTCAGCCATATCCGTCTCCAGCGTTTAAGATTTTGCGGCGTTCCGTCC
>JAQIBO010000386.1 GCA_027859055.1 Spirochaeta sp. | reverse complement strand
TTCCAGATTGAGAGCGCCACCTGAAACTTCCTCGATTGGCCCCATTCCTCTATCGATCAGGAGCTTTGTTAAAGTGAAGGGGGTGTGCCCACCTTCACTTTAACAACACCTTACCGGGCCGTTTTTGTATAATGAGCGTATGCGTACCACGATATTTCGCCCACATCCGCTTCTCCTGATGATCGTTCTCGCCGTTGTTGTGGTTTCCGGCGCCGCGGCGTTTCAGCTTGTGCCGATGTCGGCGGTTATCGATCCCGTCGCCTCGCCGCCGACCGTTGTGTTCACGATCAGCAATACCGGGGCGGACCCCATTGCTGTGCAGCTCCGCGTCGCGACGCGGCGGACACTCCCCGACGGAACAGAGATCAACGACACGGCGTCCGATCAACTCCAGGTGTTTCCCTCGCAACTGGTGGTACGCCCCGGAGCCACCCAGACGGTCCGCGTCCGCTGGATCGGCGAGGGGCAACCGCAGCAGGAGCTTCCCTTTCGTCTGGTCGCGGAGCAGCTCCCGGTCAACCTCAGTCGCACTGAGACCGAGGCGTCAGGGGTGCAGTTTATGCTCCGCTACCGCGCCACCGTCTACGTCCGTCCGGAAAACACCCAGGCGGAGATCGCCGTCATCGATCTGACCGTGGACGAAGATGAAAGAACGGCGACGATCACCGTTGAAAACAACGGCACCCGACACCAGAGCTTCACCGAGGGACGCATCGTCCTTATTCAGGACGGGACGGAAACGGTCATGCCCCTCAGGGAGATCGAACCGTTTGTGACGGTCAACGTCCTCCCCGGCGAAACGCGGCGGGTCACCGTGCCGCTGGACCTGTTACCCGTCTCGCCGGACCAGGTGGCGTTCCAGTTCGATCGCTGATGTACCCCCGACGCCTGATCCCGCAGATTATCGGCGTCGTGATCCTCGCGGTGGCGACGGTCCACCTCATACCCGCGAAAGACGAACCAGCCGAACCAACCGATGCGGATATCTTTGCCGATGTGTTTGGCGGTGCCGCCGAAGAGGAGCTGCAGCTTCCCCTTGTCTATCAGGACCGCTTTCTCGGAGAAATTCCAACGCAGGTGGCGCCGCAGCGCGTCGAGGTGAACGGACAGACAGTTGCCGCGGCGATCTCTCCCCTCCTGAACGAGGACGGCACCGCCGCACTCACCCGACTGACAGCCGGCGGCACGGATATCGATATCGGCGAGTTCACCCCGCTGGGCGTCTTTCTCACCTACCAGCCGGAACAGGCGCGCCTGTCTGTGCGTCTTGCCGCGGATATTCTCGCGGAGCGCGTGATCGGTCCCGGTGCGGAACGGGAGCTGGTGAACGTTCAGGAACCGGTTCCCCTCTCGGGTTTTATCAACCTTCGCGGTCGCTCAGTTGCCGCCACTGAAGGGGATCCGGAGTGGATCCAGGCGGAGGTTGAACCGGTAATAAACTACCGCGGCTGGGTGTGGGAGTCACAGGTTGGACTCACCAGTGGAGACACCGACCAGGTCGAACTGCGCCATACCCGGCTGGTCCGCGACTTCGGGAGCCCCCAGCTACGTGGCGAGGTGGGAATCGTCCGCTACGACTATGGCGCGCTCTTTGGTGCGCCTGAGGTGATCGGGGTGTCGGCAACGCGGAAGGAAGAGATCGGGTATGGACCGGCGCTGTACCGGGAAGGAACAACCGAGTTTGTCGTGCCCGCCGCGGGAGCCGTTGATCTGTACCTCAACGGACGCCTGTACCAGAACTACCGCCTGACGCCGGGCCCCCACCGGACCGCGGGGCTCCCACTCGGTCAGGGTACGAATCGACTGCGCGTTGAGGCGCCGGCGGCACGCGCTCCCACCGCAGAAGACGACGCGACGGCTCCCGATGAGCGAACCGTCATCGTCGACCGGTACATCTATTACTCCCCGCGCCTCGCTGCAGCGGGACGGCACGTGTATTCCGCCGCCGCGGGAGTTGTCCGGGAACAGGATGTACCGGACGGGATGTTTACCAGCGGCCTGTACAACTACGGCGTCTCCCGACACATCACCGTCGGTGGTTCGACGCAGTTGGCACCTCAGGAATACGCCCTCGGCGCCCACTCCCTCGTGGCAAGCCGTTTCGGGGTTTCCCGGGTGGATCTTGCGGGATATGCCGATGACACCGGCGCGCCTGGAAGCGCCGTTGAGGTGGCCCACGCGGTCTCGCTCCTCTATTTACCTCGTGTTCCAAAAGTCGAAGTCCAGGGGCGCTATCAATCCGCCGAATACCACCGCGTCCACGGGCCGCGGTCAATCGGTGCGTCGTTTCGTGCCGCTGCCATCGTCAACCAACGGATCGGAACGGGAGCAAACGCGTCGGCAACGCTCATCCGGACGTGGCCGCTGAGCGGGAACGCGGTGGAGGAGACTGCTATCCGCGTCGGCGCCCAGTATCGCTCCCGGGACGGGTATTCCCTGAACGTCCAGTTGGGGCCAACCATATACGGCGACGGCGAGGTCGTCTGGCAGGGCAGCATCTTTGTACGCATCAGCACCGATGACCGGGGAATCAACACCTCCGCAAACTACGATCTCGGCGGCGGGCCGGCAACGCTGCAGGTTGCCAACGCCCCCCGCAAGCCGTACCGGTCGGTCAACTGGAGCGCGACGGCCCACGGATTTGACCAGTCGCCGGGTTCCGTGGAGTACGCCGAGGGCACCGTCGGGTACCGCGGATATCGCGGGTCCGCGCAGATCCAGCCCCGGGTACAACGGACTATCGGTGCGGAAAACACCGTCACCGGCGTAACCGGACGATACGCAAGTGCCGTGGTATGGGCGGGGGGCGCCCCGATGATCTCCCGCCCGGTACAGAACGGATTTGTCGTCTTTGTCCCTCGGGAGCATATTGCACCGTACCCCGTCGCCGCTCGCCCCGGGGGTGGTGCGGTCGGGGCGATCGTCCGGAATCGGGGTGCGGTACTGCCGGACATTCCCTCCTGGGGAACCACCTCTGTTACCCTTGACGGATCGCAACTCCCCGACGGGTTTTTCCCCGGGACAACGCCGGTATCGTTTCGCAGCGCGTACCGCACGGGGTACCGTGTAACGGTGGGAAGCCTGGCCACGGTGTACGTTACCGGACGTCTTGTAGACGACAGAAACAAACCGATCGGCCTGGAGGCGGGAGAGGTCGTGGACGCCCAGGGAAACAGCAACGTCTTTTTCAGTGACCGTGACGGAGCGTTTGAAATCATCGACATCGCACCCGGGGAGTACCGTCTCTATCTGTACAGTTATCCGGAGGCGCAGTCGATCTTTGCGGTCCCCGAGGGAGAAAGCGGGCGATATGAAGTGGGCGATGTGGTATTCTTGACGGAGGAGAGTTGAAATGGCAGGTATCTGTCCGCTGTCTGAATTGAAACTACACCGGATTGCACCAACACCCGCATACCGCCCGCGCTTCCGCGCACGCCGGTGGCGCGCGGTGACAACGATCGTTGCCGCTCTCCTGCTGGCAGCCCCAGCGCTCCTCGCGCAGCAACCGGCGGGGACACTGGAACTCGTCTCGGTGACCACACCGGTCAACGTGGACAACCAGGTGTTTGCCGAGGCCACCGGGTCCCTCAGTGCGACGATCGGCCACACCGGCGCGCCGGCGCAGTATTTCCTCACCGTCTCACGTGGCGGCAGCGATACGTTTGATCCGCGGGAGATGGAATACCGCTTCTTGTTTGGCATCTTTGCGACGTACCTGGACTACAACATTTTCACCC
>JAQIBO010000345.1 GCA_027859055.1 Spirochaeta sp. | reverse complement strand
GGCGACGCCGTTATTTCCCGGGCCGTCGCTCGGGGTTCTTCACGTGGAGCTGTTGGTCCCGCGCGGCGATCCTGCCCGGCCGCCGGCTCCGCCGTAGCGGCGGGCTCCCCGTCTTCCGTCTGCGCGGGCTCCGGGGACTGTGCGAGGCCCGGGGTCCGCGTGCC
Organism: Spirochaeta sp.; assembly: GCA_027859055.1. Classification (GTDB taxonomy): domain Bacteria; phylum Spirochaetota; class Spirochaetia; order DSM-27196; family Alkalispirochaetaceae; genus Alkalispirochaeta. Next base: position 1,906 of record JAQIBO010000345.1, on the reverse strand, counting down.
GTCCGCGGCGGGCCCGAGGTCCGCGGTTACGGGAGACTGCCGCGACGGCTCCCGGTTATCCATCGGCGCCAGGTCATCGGTCGAATGCCGCTCCCGCATAGCGGACGGCTCAGGCACTGCCGGCGGCAACGCCAGACGAGTCGGCGAATCAGGAAGATCAGGAACAGGTGCGACAAGTCCGGAATCAACGCGCCCACCCCCGGGTGTTCCGGTCAGTCGTATCACCGGGAGAGGCAGTACGAGATCACTTCGAGTGGGCGTCACCGTGACGTGGGCGATTCCGGGGTCCGGACGCGGCTCCGTATCCGCACCGTCTTCACCGACAGCAGGTTCCGCGCGTTCGGTACCGGGTGTGCCACCATCTGTGGGCGCACGTTCCGGCGCGCCCGCGCACCCGGCAGCCACCAGCATTGTGATGACGACGATTGCCGTAAACCCCGCGACCGGTCGATCACTCATGAAACAGTAACTCCTCCAGCTCCGCTTCTACCGCCGGAGTCAGCGTATCCCGCAACGCAGCCCCGATATCCGGTTCCAGCTCCTCTACGATATCACGATCAAGCGGTTTCTCGGGATCGATATAGTATTCGAATCGGGGCGCCAGGATCTCCTCTTCCACCGACGGAATCTCGTAGTCGATACCGGGTACAAGGATCTCACGATCTGCGAAACGGTCCGGCTCCATCGGCGCCTCCTCACGGAAGCCCCGCACCGCCATAATCAGTAAACCGATCGCCAGTAGCGCACCGAGCCCGATCACCAGAATGAGCGATCGCCGGCTCTTCATCACTCCTCAAACCCCAGATCGACCTCAGCCGGCACTGGATCGCCATCTCCAGGTTCCGCATCCGTGGAAACGATGAGCTCGCCCTTTTCCGTCGTTTCTTTCGTCGTATCTTCGCCGTCAATTCGCACTGCCACAACCTGACTCATTCCGCTTTCCTGCATCGTAACACCGAGAAGCGTGTTTGCGCCGGCAACGGTCTTCTTGTTATGAGTAATGACGATAAACTGCGATTGCTGGGCAAACTCGTGCAACATCTGAACAAAGCGCGACACATTGTGCTCGTCAAGAGCGGCATCGATCTCGTCAAGCAGGGTAAACGGGCTGGGCCGCACCATAAACGTCGCAAACAGGAGCGCGACAGCGGTCAGACTGCGTTCACCACCGGAAAGCAGCGCGATGTTTTCCAGCTTTTTCCCCGGAGGTTGTACGAGAATATCAATTCCTGAATCGAGAACCGAGTCGGCGTCCACGAGGCGGAGTTCCGCGCGCCCGCCACCGAAAAGCCGTCGGAACACGGTGTGGAAGTTCTTTCGAATCCGGTTGTACGTATCGACGAACAGCTGTTCCGATTCCCGTTTTATCTCTGCAGTGACGCGAATGAGGTCTTCCCGGGCGGAGCGAAGGTCCTCGATCTGTGAACTCAAGAACTCGTAGCGATCAGATACCTCGCCAAACTCCTCAACGGCCATCAGGTTGACACTACCGAGGTCCTTAATTTGGGCCCGGACATCGGCGATCTCTTCCCGCAACGCTTTCTGGTCGCCTGAATGGCTTGGCTCCCGCCCTTCGAACTCGCGCAAATCCCGCCCGTGCCGCTCGGAGAAGCCGTCGTACAGCGCGCGGATTTCGGTTCGTTTTTCCGTCCGTTTGACCTGAACCTCTTCAAGCTGTTCTTGTGTGTGGGCGAGCTCCTGCATTTTCTGCTTCAGGTTCTGTTCCTCGCTCTTGAGGGTCTTGTTGTCCGACGCGATATCCCCCTCCAGGGCGTGAACCTCTTTTCGGAGTATCTGCTCCCGCTCTTCCAGCTCGGCGTGTTCTTCCTGCAGTAGCAGCAGATCTCCCAGCGTTTCTTTCAGTCCGCGAACAACGATAACGTCGTTGTCCATCGCAGTACGGAGT